>JAQBQC010000230.1 GCA_028287205.1 Gemmatimonadota bacterium | reverse complement strand
GCCTCATCGCGATGCAGAATGGCAATGCGTCCGAAGCGTGCGAGCTGCTGCTGCGCCTCCTCGGGCGTCTGAAAGAGCTCGTCGCGATTGGGCACGTCCTCCCCGCGGCGGCGGGCGAGATCGATGTGGTGCGCGGCCTCATCCCACGTGCGGCGCATCTCGGACTCGAGATGCGAGCGCGATGGCACGACGATCAGCGTGTCGGGCGGGAAGAGATCCGCAACGGTGCCGCGCGCGGAGCTCTCGTTGTCCTCGCCTTTGCGCCCGTCCACCGGGAGGATCACCGCGCTGGTCGCGTCGCGCGTGGAGCGCTGGGTGGCGAGATCGAAGTGGCGGAGCGATGCGATCTCGTCGCCCCACAGCTCGAGGCGCACGGGATTCGCCATGCCGAAGCTGTAGATGTCGACGATGCCGCCGCGCACGCTGAACTGCGCGACGTCATCGACGAGGATGACGCGCTCGAAGCCGACGGAGTCGAGATGGTCGATCAGCGCGTCGAGCTTCTGCGTGTCGCCGGGATGGAGCTCGAGGCGCGAGTTGCGAACGGCGGCGGGGAGACGCGTGCGCTCGAGGATCGCGCGCGCGGTGGTGACGAGCGTGCGCACCTCGCCGCGCGCCACGCGCTCCAGCGTTTCGACGCGCTCGCCCGCGACCTCGAGGTGCGGCTCGACCTCGCCGAATCCCTCGCGCGGCGGGTAGAGCGCGACGGCGCCATCGACGGCGAGCGCGTCGAGATCCGCGAGCCAGCGCTCCGCCTCCGGCAGCGCCTCGGCGAGGATCACCTGGAAGCGCGTGGAGCCGAGCTCGCGTCCGAGCGCGGCGCTGAGCGTCGCGTCGCTGGAGCCGGGGAGTCCGCCGATCGTGACGGTGTCGCCGAGCGACGGAAGCTTCGAGAGGAGCTCGCGATACGCGGGGAGCGCGGTGATCGCGTCGAGGAGCTGCGGGAGCGCCATCTACGCGGCTCTCCGGCGTGCTGGAGTGGTGATGAGCGTTTCGATGAGGAGGGTGAGCGCTGCGATGAGCAACAGTGGAGCGATGAGCGGGCGTTGCGGCGCCGCGGTGAGCACGCGCGCGCTGAGCGCGGTGGTGTCGGTGAGCACATTCGCGGAACGCGTGCCGAGCTTCACCGCGAGCGCCTGCGGCGCGAGTCGAGCGAGCTCCGACTCGGCCGGCTCCGCGTTGACGACGAGCGCGCCGACGCGCGTGGTGCCGCGCAGATAGAAGTAGGTGCCCGCGCGCGCGGGAGCGGCGAGCGAGTCGCCGCTGAGCGTCGTCTCGCCGCCCTCGGGAAGCTCGAGGGCGTCGGCGCCGCGGGGGCGCGCGATGTGCTGGCCGGGCGAGACCTCGCGCGGAATACCGCCCTCGCCGCTCAGGCGCTGCGAGAGCATGTCGTCGAGCCACGGCACGAACGAGGCGTGCAGCGGGAATGTGGTGGCGGGCGGCGCGAGTGGTGAAGCGACGAGTACGTAGCGCGGGCCGGCCACGATCCATGGCGCGCCGCCCGCCATGGCAATCGTGTCTGCCCGCTCCGCTCCGGACGCGCGCGAGAGCGCGTAGCGAAGTCCAACCGTTACTCCGTCGAGCGCTCGGGTGCTATCGCTGGCGCGCACCACGGACTCGCCACGCTGCGCGGCGCCGAAGCGCCACGGCACGCCGAGGCGCTCGAGGGCGCGATTCGCGGCGCCAAGCTTTATCGGATCGGAAGGCGCCACGAGGAGCGCGGGCAGCTTCGTGGCCTCGTCCGCCGGCGCGAGCGCGATCTCGTTGCCCACGCTCGCGCGGCCGCTCTGCACGAGCGCGTCGAGCGCGCTGCGCGCGAACGGTCCGGCGAGCGGATGAATCGAAACGGCCGGCGCGGCGCCGATCCACACGGCGAAGTGGCGCACGTCATCGGCGCGCAGCTCATCGGGCTCGAGCTCCACCGTGCCCGAGCTCCAGCCGCGCTCCGGCGGCTCCGCGCGCAACACGATCTCTTCGTCGCGCGCCGCGATCCCGCGAGCGAGCGAGCGCCCTTCGAGCGTGATGCGATAGGTCGCGGAGTCGGAGGCGAGGAGTCGCGCGCGCACGGCGCCGCGCGGCGTCCAGCGCGCGGGTATCGCGTGCACGGCGACGACGGCGTGGTTCGCGGGCGCAGTCGCGGCCGGAACATAGGCGTGCACCGGGATGTCGCCGAGCGAGAGCGGATCGCCCCAGCTCGTGGCCTGGCCATCGGTGAGCACGACGATCTCCTTCGCGGGGAGCGCCGACGCCCGCGCGAGCTGCGCCGCGCGCGCTGTTGCGGCGCGGAGATCGCCCGCGCCGCCAAACGGCTCGGCGTGCGCGGCAGCGTCGAGCACCGCGTCACGGGAGCCGCCGTGGACCACGCCGTCCGCGGTGATGAGCCACACACGATCGGAGGCGGAGGCGCGGCGTAAGATCTCCCGCGCTCGGGATTGCAGCTGCTGCAGCACGGGACGTCCACCCACGACCGCGGAGGTGCTGAGCGAATTGTCGAGCACGACGGCGAGGGCGGAGGGCGCATGGCCCGCGCCCGCCATGCGGATGATCGGGTGCGCGGCGGCGAGCGTGATGAGGAGCACGGCCGCCACACGCAGAATCATCAAGAGGAGATTGCGCAGCCTGAGATCGCGGCTGTGCTCCCGTTCGGCGCGCACGAGGTAGCGCACGGCGGGGAACTCGATGCGCGCGCCCGCGCGGCGGCGCATCAGATGAATGAGCAGCGGCACGGCCGCGGCGGCGCCGGCGAGCAGCCAGAGCGGAGCGAGAAATCCCACTATGGTGACTCCTGCCGCGCGAAAAGCGCGCGGCGGAGCGCGGCTCCGAAGGTCGTGTGCACTATGGAGCTTCCTGTCGAGCCGAGAACGCGCGCCGCAACGGTACGCCGAATGGCGCGTCCGTGATCACCGGCTCGTACGATGCGCCGTAACCCGTGAGCGAGCGCCGCCATTCGGCGAGGGCGTCGCGCACCGTTGCCTGGTACGCCGCGCGCACGTCGGCGACGGTCGCCGCCACCTCGATGCCGCTCTCGGGATCGACGAAGAGCGCCTCGTTCGAGTGCGGCAGGTCGAGCTCCGCGGGATCGAGCACGTGCATCACCACCACCTGGTGCCCCGCGTTTCTGAGCCCGCGCACGGTGGCTACGACATCGTCGCGATCCATCAGCAGGTCCGAGATCAGCACGACCATCCCGCGACGCGCGATCAGCCGTCCCGCGGCCTCGAGCGCATCCGCGGCGTGCGACGCGCGTCCGGAGCCCGGCTCCTCGAGCGCAGCGACGAGACGCACCCACTGCCCCGTTCGCACACGCGGCGGCACGGACGAGCGAACAACGTCATCGAAGCGCACGAGGCCGACGGCGTCGCGCTGCCGCAGAAAGAGAAGCGCGATCGCCGCGGCGAGGCGTTCGGCGTAGGCAAGCTTGGTGAGGCGGGCGGGCGCGCCGCTCCAGGCCATGGACCGGCTCACGTCCAGCACGATCGTCGCGCGCAGGTTGGTCTCTTCCTCGTACTGCTTCACCGCCCAGCGATCCGCGCGCGCGGCAAGCTTCCAATCGACGTGACGGGGCTCATCGCCCGCCTGGTAGGGACGATGCTCGGCGAACTCCACCGAAAATCCCTTCCGTGGCGAACGATGCAGCCCGGAAAGGAAGCCGTCCACGATCCACCGAGCAGTCACTTCGATCCGTCCGAGCGCCGCGATCGTTGCGGGATCGAGCAGATCGGCGCGCGTCGCGCGTGCCGTATCCATTGAAGAGAGCAAGCTAGGCGCCGTATAAGTCAAATCCAACTGTCATGCGACCGACGGAGACGTGTCGAGGCCGTTATATTTTCAGATTCCCCACCCCCACGACCCGGATCGCCGTTGAAGCTCGATCACATCCGCAATTTTTGCATCGTCGCGCACATCGACCATGGCAAGTCGACGCTCGCCGACAGGTTGATCGAAGCCACCGGCATGCTGCAGAAGCGCGAGATGAAGGCGCAGGTGCTCGACACGCTGGACCTCGAGCGCGAGCGCGGCATCACGATCAAGCTGAACGCCGTGCGCATGACGTACAACGCGCAGAGCGGCGAAGCTTACGAGTTCAATCTCATCGACACGCCGGGACACGTGGACTTCACGTACGAGGTGTCGCGCTCCCTCGCCGCGTGCGAGGGCGCGATCCTCGTCGTCGACGCATCGCAGGGAATCCAGGCGCAGACGCTCTCGAATCTCTTCCTCGCGCTCGACGCGGGACTCGAGATCATCCCGATCCTCAACAAGATCGATCTGCCGGGCGCGGAGCCCGAACGCCGCAAGCAGGAGCTGCACGACCTCATCGGCGCCGATGTCGACGACATTCTGCTCGTGAGCGCCAAGGAAGGGCTCGGAATTCCGGAGCTGCTCGAGGCCATCGTGCGCCGCGTCCCCGCCCCGCACGGCGACCCCGACGCGCCGCTCCGCGCGCTCATCTACGACTCGTACTACGATCGCTATCGCGGCGCCGTGCCGAGCGTGCGCGTGATCGACGGCGTGCTCAAGCCGGGAATGCAGATCCGCTTCGCGGCAGGCTCCGGCTTGTCGTACGAGGTGGCGCAGGTGGGCTATAACCAGCTCCGCCAGGTCGAGACCGATTCGCTCGGACCCGGCGAAGTCGGATTCGTCGTTGCCAACGTGCGCACGGTGAAGGAGACGCGTGCCGGCGACACGGTGTTCGATGCGTCGAAGCCCGCCGTCGAGCCACTGCCCGGCTACAAGGACGTGCACTCGATGGTGTTCTCGGGGCTCTACCCCACGGACACCACGCAGTACGAAGGGCTGCGCGACGCGCTCGAGAAGCTCCAGCTCAACGATGCCTCGCTCAACTACGAGCCCGAGACATCCACGGCGCTCGGCTTCGGCTTCCGCTGCGGCTTCCTCGGGCTGCTGCACATGGAGATCGTCCAGGAGCGGCTCGAGCGCGAGTTCGATCTCGACCTCGTCACCACGGTGCCGAGCGTCGAGTATCACGTCTATCGCACCGATGGCACGATGGAGCTGCTCGAGAGCCCCGCCAAGCTGCCCGATGCGGGAACGATCTCCAAGATCGAGGAGCCGTTCGTGAAGGCGCGCATCATGGCGCCCTCCGAGTACATCGGACCGATCATGACGCTCGCCACCGAGCGGCGCGGCATCTACAAGAACATGTCGTATCTCGACACCGCGCGCGTCGAGTTCGACTTCGAGTTCCCGCTCGGCGAGATCATCCTCGACTTCTTCGACAAGCTCAAGACGATCAGCCGGGGATACGCGAGCCTCGACTACGACATGCTCGACTACCGCGAGAGCGATCTCGTGAAGCTAGAGATGCTGATCAACGGCGATCCGATCGACGCGTTCTCGGTGATCATCCACCGGGACAAGTCGTACGACTGGGGGCGCAAGATCGCGGACAAGCTGAAGGAGCTCATCCCGCGCCAGCTCTTCGAGGTTGCAATTCAGGCCGCGATCGGCAACAAGATCATCGCGCGCAGCTCGGTGAAGGCGCTTCGCAAGGACGTGCTCGCGAAGTGCTACGGCGGCGACATCTCGCGCAAGCGCAAGCTGCTCGAGAAGCAGAAGGAAGGAAAGAAGCGCATGAAGCAGGTGGGCTCGGTCGAGATCCCGCAGGAGGCGTTTCTCGCGGTGCTACAGGTGGATTGATGGCCCTCGCGGCTGCGACGGGCCCACACCAGCTGGTCGTCCAGACCAGCTTCCTTGGCGACACCGTACTCACCACCCCGCTCATCGCGGAGCTCGCGAAGCGAGGTCCGGTGACTGTGGTCGTGACGCCCGCGTCGGCGCCGCTGCTGGCCCGCAATCCGGACATTCACGAGCTCATCGTGTACGACAAGCGAGGCGCGGACGCTGGGCTGCGCGGATTTCGCCGCCTCGTGCAACGCGTGCGTGCGCCCGAGCCCGCGAGCGGCGCGCCGCGCGCGATCGCGTACCTCGCGCAGCGCTCGGCACGCAGCGGTGCGCTCGCGCTCGCGGCGGGCTATTCGAGGCGAGTGGGCTTCGAAGGCTCGGCGGGTCAGACGCTCTACACCGCGCGCGTTCCGTATCGCGAAGATCGGCACCACGCCGAGCGACTGTGGCGTCTGGCGTTTCCCGAGCGGAGCGAGGGCGAGCACGACCCCGCGCCGGGCGGCGAGGCGACCCATCCGAAGCTCTTTCCCGGAGCCGCCGAGCGTGCGGTGGTGGACGCACTGCTCGCCTCGAGCGCAGACTCGCGCGAGCTCGTCGCGCTGGCGCCCGGAAGCGTGTGGGCCACGAAGCGCTGGCCCGGCTACGCGGAGCTCGCGAAGCGTCTCGCGAAACGCTTCCGCCTTGCGATCGTTGGCGGTCCCGCGGACAGCTCGGAGGCCGCATCTATCGCTGATTTTTCCGGCGCGCAAGGGGTGGTTGACGGAACGGCCTCGTTGACGTTGCTTGCCTCAGCCGAATTGATCGGTCGTG
>JAQBQC010000223.1 GCA_028287205.1 Gemmatimonadota bacterium | reverse complement strand
GCGCGAGCGCTCGGGCCGCGCAGCGACACTCGTCGCCACCGGGATTCTCCTCAGCCGGATCGCGGGCCTCGTTCGACAGCACTTCCTCGCGCGCTATCTCGGCCTGAGCGACGCGGCGGATGCGTTCAACGCTGCGTTCCGAATTCCGAACTTCCTCCAGAACCTGTTCGGCGAGGGCGTGCTCTCGGCATCCTTCATTCCGGTGTACGCGCGGCTGCGCGCGAACGGAGAAGAGGAGGAAGCCACGCGAGTGGCGAGCGCGGTGCTCTCACTGCTCGCGATCGCGACATCGCTGCTCGTTCTGGTTGGGATTGTCGCCACACCGGTTCTGATCGCGGTCATCGCGCCCGGATTCAGCGGCGCGAAGCGCGAGCTCACCATCACGCTCGTGCGGATTCTGTTTCCCGGAGCAGGGCTGCTCGTGCTCTCCGCGTGGTGCCTGGGAGTGCTCAACAGTCATCGGCGTTTTCTGCTCTCGTACTCCGCGCCGATCGTCTGGAACATCGCGATCATCGCCGCGCTCGTGTGGCGCGGCGGGCGCGTGGCGGAGTTCGAGCTCGCGATCGTCGCTGCGTGGGCATCCGTGGTCGGGAGCGCCGCGCAGCTGCTCGTGCAGGTGCCCACCGTGATGATGCTGCTGCGACACTTTCGTCCGCGATGGGACACGGTGTCGGTGCACGTGCGCACCGTGATGTCCAACTTCCTGCCCGTGTTCATCGGGCGCGGAGTAGTGCAGATCAGCGGCTACATCGACGCGGTGATCGCGAGCCTCCTCGGCACGGGCGCGCTTGCCGCGCTCACGAATGCGCAGGCACTGTACATGTTGCCCGTGAGCCTCTTCGGCATGAGCGTGTCTGCCGCGGAGCTGCCGGCGATGTCGAGCGCGGTGGGCGAGAAGGCAGAGGTCGCGGAGTATCTGCGCACGCGCCTGGACGGAGGACTGCGTCGTATCGCGTTCCTCGTCATCCCTTCCGCAATGGCCTTTCTCGCACTCGGCGACATTCTCGCGGGCGCGCTGTTCAAGTCGGGACGATTCACGCAGGCCGACTCGGTGTACGTGTGGAGCATCCTCGCGGGATCGGCGGTCGGATTGCTCGCGTCGACGCTCGGACGCCTGTACGCGTCGACGTACTATGCGCTTCGCGATACGCGCACGCCGCTGCGCTACGCGATCGTTCGTGTCGTGCTCACGAGCGGATTGGGGTATCTCTTCGCGATCCCGCTTCCGAAGCTGCTGGGCATCGATGCGCACTGGGGTGTAGCAGGGCTCACCGCGTCCGCGGGAATTGCGGGGTGGGTGGAGTTCGTGCTGCTGCGTCGCACGCTCAATGCGCGCATCGGGTCCACCGGGCTTCCCGCATCGTTCGTCGCACGGCTGTGGCTCTCGGCCGCGCTGGCCGCCGCTGCCGCGTGGGGCGTGAAGGAGCTGGTCGGACCTCGACCGGCGATCCTGCTCGCCGCACTCACGATAGTCCCCTACGGCGCGGTGTATTTTGGGGCGACCGCCGCGCTGGGAGTTCCCGAGGTGAGAACGGTGTTGGGGCGCGTGATGCGCTCCGCGCGCGGCTGAGAGCCTGCACGAGATCGGAACGCGCAAATACTGTGATCCGTTATATTTAGACCGTGGCAACCGAGCTCTCAGAGCAGATCGCGCTCAAGCTTCCGCACCTCCCCGAATCTCCCGGCGTGTACCTGTTCAAGGACGCAACCGGGCAGGTCTTGTACGTGGGTAAGGCAAAGCGGCTGCGCTCCCGGGTGCGGAGCTACTTCGGCGCCGATCCGCTCGCGAGCGCCAAGACTCGCGTGCTCGTCCGCCAGATCACGGATGTCGAGACGATCGTGCTGCCCACCGAGGCGCACGCGCTCGTGCTCGAGGCCAATCTCATCAAGGAATACCGGCCGCGCTTCAACATCGCGCTGCGTGATGACAAGTCGTATCCGTACATCAAGGTCACGATCAACGAGCCGTTTCCGCGCGTCTACGTCACGCGGAGGCTGATCGACGACGGCGGCAGGTATTTCGGGCCGTACACCGACGTGGGGGCGATGCGGCGCGCGCTCAACGTGGTGAAGCGGATCTTCACGGTTCGCTCGTGCAACTACGACATGCCGAAGGACATGCCCGAGCGAGCCTGCCTCGACTACCACATCGGTCGATGCAAGGCGCCGTGCATTCTCCTTCAATCGCAGGTCGAGTACCGGGAGATGATCGACGAAGTCGTGCTCTACCTCGAGGGCCGTGCGGCCGAGGTGACGCGGCGCGTGCGCCAGCGCATGGACGAGGCGGCGGCGAACATGGACTTCGAGCGCGCGGGCGAGCTTCGCGATGCGCTCCGGCATCTCACGAAGCTCGAGGAGCCCACGGTGGTCGTCGAGGTCGAGGGCGGCGATCGCGACGTGCTCGGATACGCGCGCGACGGCGAGGATGCGGTCGTCACGATGCTGCACATCCGGGCCGGAAAGCTGCTCGCGCGAGAGCATCAATTCGTCGAGAACATCGAGGATGAGGGGGACGACGCGGTGCTCGCGGCCTACATCGCGCGCACGTACATCCCGCTCGCCGAACACGCGCGCGAGCTCCTCATCCCGTTCGAGATCTGCGACCGGGAAGTGATCGAGGAGAATCTTCCGCGCACTGCGATCTGGATGCCGCAGCGCGGTCCGCGCCGGCAGCTCATCGAGCTCGCCGACCAGAATGCGCGGCATCTGCTGGAAGAGCAGAAGACATCCACCTTCGAGGCGGACGAGCGCGCGGTCGATCCCGTGTACGAGCTGCAGCGGGAGCTCGGACTGCAGAGTGTTCCGCGCGCCATGATCTGTTTCGACATCTCGACCACACAGGGCACGGATACGGTTGCGTCGTGCGTGTGGTTCGAGAATGGCCGCCCGAAGCGCGCCGAATATCGCAAGTTCAAGATCAAGACGGTGGAGGGGACGGATGATTTTGCGTCGATGCGCGAGGTCGTCACGCGCTACTTCGCGCGCCGGCTCGACGAGCAGAAGCCGCTGCCGGATCTCATCGTCGTCGATGGGGGGAAGGGACAGCTGAGCTCCGCGCGCGAGGCACTCGAGGCGGTGAATCTCTCGCGGCTGCCGACGATCTCGCTCGCCAAGCGGGACGAGGAGATCTTCATTCCGGGCCGCAGCGAGTCGCTCCGCT
>JAQBQC010000209.1 GCA_028287205.1 Gemmatimonadota bacterium | reverse complement strand
CGTAGAGCGTGGTCAGGTCGTGCCCCTGCAGCGTGAACTGGTAGAGGCTCTTCGAGCCGCGCCCGCCAACGCGAATGCTCGGCGGATTCTGGATGAACACCTGCAGCCCGGGTATCCCGGAGAGCCGGCGCGTGAGCTCTCGAACCATCACATCGGCCGGCGGCCGCTGTCCCGCCGGCTTGAGCACGATGTTGAGCTGACCCTGATTGGTGTTGCCCACGTTCGACATGAAGCCGGCGACGTTCGTGTCGCGCTGGAGCGCCCGCATCGCGAGCATCTGGAGCCGCACCATCTCGGTGTACGACGTTCCCTGCGCAGCCTCCGTCGTTCCATTGAGCAGGCCGGTATCGTCCGACGGAAAGAGTCCCTTCGGAATGCGAACGTAGAGCACCCCGGTCGCGACGAGAATGAGCACCGAGAACAGGAGCGAGAGCGGACGGTGGCTCATCACCCAGGCCAGGCTCCGCTCGTATCCGTGCAGCGCCTTGTCGAACGCACGCTCCATCGCGTTGTACATGCGCCCGTGCTTCTGCTGGCGCTGCGGCTTGAGGAAGCGGCCGCACAACATCGGCGTGAGCGTGAGCGATACGAAGCCGGACACGAGAATCGAGATCATGATCGTGACTGCGAACTCACGGAACAGCCGGCCGATGATCCCCGCCATGAACACGAGCGGGATGAACACCGCCGCGAGCGACAGCGTCATCGACATGATCGTGAATCCCACCTCCGCCGCCCCGTCGAGCGCCGCCCGCATCGCCGGTTTCCCCATCTCGAGATGGCGCACGATGTTCTCGAGCATCACGATCGCATCGTCGATCACGAACCCGACGGCAAGGGTGAGCGCCATCAGCGACAGGTTGTCGATGCTGTAGCCGAGCAGGTACATCACCGAGAAGGTGCCCACGATCGCCATCGGGAGCGTGAGGCTGGGGATCACCGTCGCCGTGAGGTTGCGCAGGAACAGGAAGATCACGAGCACGACGAGCGCCAGCGCGAGCACCAGCGAGAACTTCACGTCGCTCACCGCCTGGCGAATGCCGGTGGAGCGGTCGTAGCGAATCGTCACCGTGACCGACTTGGGAATCGACGGCCCGAGCTCGGCGAGCGCCGCCTTCGCCGCATCCGCAACCTCCACCGTGTTCGTGCCCGGCTGGCGCGTCACCGCGAGCACGATGGCGCGCTCGCCGTTGTACCAGCTCGCCGTCTTGTCGTTCTGCACATCGTCGTACACGCGGCCGAGATCACCCAGGTGCACGGGCGCGCTGTTGTACTCGGCGACGATCATGTTCCGGAACTGCGCCGCGTCGTAGAGCTGACCGGTGGCCTGCACCGTGAGCGTGCGCGCGTTGCCGTACAGCACGCCGGTGGGAAGCGTCACGTTGTTCGTGCGAATGGCCGTCGCCACCTGACTAACGCTCAGGTTGCGCGCCGTGAGCTGTGCCGGATCGAGCTCGATGCGCACCGCATACTTCTGCGAGCCGAACACCGACACCTGCGCCACGCCATTCACCATCGACAGTCGCTGCGCGATCGTCGTTTCGGCGACCTCGTCGAGATCGGACAGCTTCATGTCCTTCGCCGTGAGCGCGAGAAAGAGAATCGGCGCTGCGGCCGGATTCTGCTTGCGATACGACGGCGGGATGATCGACGGCGGGAGCTGCGCGAGCGTGCTCGAGATCGCCGCGTTGACGTCCTGGGCGGCGGCATCGACGTCGCGGTCGAGCGCGAACTGCAGCGTGATCTGCGTGGAGCCGAGCGTGCTCGTGGAGGTGATGTTATCGATTCCCGCGATGGCGGAGAATGACTTCTCGAGCGGCGTCGCGACCGTGGCGGCCATCGTCTCGGGGCTTGCGCCGGGAAGGCTGGCGTTCACCGAGATCGTGGGATAGTCGACCGTCGGGAGGTCGCTCACGGGCAGGCTGCGGTACGCGACGATCCCGAACACGAAGATCGCCACCATGACCAGCGTGGTCATGACGGGACGTCGGATGAAGAGGCTCGGGATGTTCATGCGCGCTCGCCTTCGGCCCTACTGCGCCGCGGGCTTGTGTCGTGCGCCGGTGCCGGCGCCGCGTCCCTTGCGCGTGCTGCTGTCTCCGCCCGGCGCGCCCGCGCCTGGACGCGCGCCCGCGGTGTCCGCCGCGCTCGCGATCCGCACCTTTGCGCCCGCGTTGAGGCGCGACTGCCCCGTGCGCACCACACGCTCGCCGTCGCGCAGCCCCGCCATGATGATCGAGACGCCCCCCTGCGTGCGCTCGACGCTCACCTTCCGCTGCTGCGCGGTGTTCGCGCTGTCGATCACGTACACGTACGTCCCCTGCTGGCCCGTCACCACGGCCTCACTCGGCACGACGAGCGCGTTCTTCTCGTCGAACAGGTGCAGCGTGGACGAGACGAACTGTCCCGCCCAGAGTGACTTCTCCGTATTCGGAAAGGTCGCCTTGAGCATCACTGTTCCCGTGAGTGTGTCCACCGTGTTGTCGATGAAGTAGAGCGTGCCGCGCGCTGGTG
>JAQBQC010000208.1 GCA_028287205.1 Gemmatimonadota bacterium | reverse complement strand
AGCCGCAGCGAAGATCGGCATCGATGAGCAGCACCGACGTGCCGTGCTGCGCCAGCGTCAGCGCGAGATTCACCGCCGTGGTGGTCTTCCCTTCGCCCGGCAGCGCGCTCGTGACCACGATGCTCTTCACGAGCCGGTCGGGGCGCGCGTACTGAATGTTCGTTTGCAGCTGCCCGAACGCCTCGATGATTCCCGAGCGCGACTCGACGTCGAGGTCGAGCGCCCTGCGAATCGCGGCCGCGGACTTGGAGAGCTCGGACTTGCGGCTCGTTGGCGTGAGACCCACCAGCGGAACCGGCGCGCGCTCGCGCTTGACCTTGCGCTTGAGCTGAATCGCGAAGCGCTTGACCGCACCGTCCGTAGAGCGCACGCGGATGCGCGGGATGAGGCCGAGCACCGGCACTTCGGTGATCGTCTGCAGCTGCTCGCGGGTGCGCACCGTCGCGTCGAGGTGCTCGCGTGCGACCGCCAGGAGCAGTCCGATCACGGCGCCGAGCACGAGCGCGGCCGCGAGATCGAGCAGCGCGCGCGGGCGCACGGGCTTCGTGGGCGCAACGGCCGAGTCGACCACCTGCACGGTGGCGTCGACGGCAGCGGCGGCGATCTCCGCCTCCTTGAGCTTCGTCTGCAGCATGCCGTACATGTCCTCGAGCACTTTCGGCTGCCGCTGGAGACGCTGGTACGTCGCTTCCTGAGCCGGGATCTTCGAGAGGTCGCGGCTGAAGTGCGCCATCGAGGAATCCTCGGCGGACACCTGACTGCGCAGCCCCTGTTCGTACGTCACGGCAATCTGGCGCAGCTGATCTTCGAGCTCCGTGATGCGGTTCGTGAGCACCGCGACATCGGGGTCGGCGGCGGTGCGGCGCGTGAGGAGCTTGGCGCGCTCGTCCTCGACGCTCGACAGCGAGCGAAGGATCTCGGACGCGGCTGCGTTGCGGAGGAGCGTCGGGAACGCGATGAGACGCCGGTACGGCGACGCCGCGCCAGGCTGCTGCGGCTTCGCGGCGTCCGCGTTCACTTCCTTGAGCAGGGACGCGAGCGCGCTGCGCTCGGTCTCGACCTTCGAGCGCTCCGCCTGCATGTCGACCAGGCGCGTGACCTGGCTCGAGCCCTGACTCTTCGGATCGACCACCGAGCCGGCCGTGCGGAAGTTCTGCAGCTCGTCTTCCGAGCTGGTGAGCTGGATCTGCAGCTGCGCGATCTGGCTCTGCAGGAACTTCACGCGCTCGCGCGCCTCCGTGGTGCCGACATTCTGGCGGCGCCCCATGTAGGTGCGGCCGAGCGAGTTGAGCGTGGCCGCGAGCAGCGGTGCATCGGAGCCGCTGTAGCTCAAGCGCACGAGATTCGCCTGCGTGCTCGGACGCGACACGCGAAGCGCATCACTGAGGCCGCCAACGGCTTCGGGGAAGCGGTCAACCTGAAAGGAGATGGCCGAATACGGCGCCGCGCGCGGACTGAGGACGAAGGAAAAATCCCCGGTCTTGACGGTGTCGCCCGCAGCGTAGGTAGCGAGCGTGGCCGAGCCCTTCTTCGAGCGCTGGAGCGCGAAGCGGCGATCGTCCTGGCGCACGAGCCAGTACGTGCCACTGTCGGCCTCGGGGGCGACGGCGACGGCGCTCATGACATCGTTGCGGGAGAGCGAGCGCGGCTCGCGCAGGGTGAGCTGGAGTCCCAGATGGTCGATGACCTGCTCGGCCATCGTCCGGCTGGTGAGAACCTCCATCTCGGTGGAGACCTGATCGTGCTCGGGACCGGCGCTGGGCCCGAACTCCACGGAGCGCTGTCCGTTGATGTCGAACAGCGCGGACGCCTCGTACACCGGACGGGCGTAGTGGACGTACACCCACGCGGCGGCGACGCAGACGGCGACGCTGGCCGCGATGAGGAGCACGTTGCGCTTGAGCATGCGCCACATGTCATCGAGCCGGAGCTCATCCGTCTTTGCGGGACGACGCGGCTCGAGGATCGCGAGCGGTTGCGTGTAGTGCCGGACTGGAAGCGACATGTATTATTTGCGGACGGCGAAGGTCGTAATAATGGCGACGACGGTTGATCCCAGCCCTATCAGAATGCCCGGGTTCCGAGCTGCCCAACTTTTCTGGCCCACGATCACCTGATCGCCCGAGCGCAACGGCGAATCACTGACGAGCAAGCCCTTCGAGAGCGGCGTGTCGACCGTCTGGCCGTCGCGAACGAGAGTGATCTTGTTCGGATTGCCATCCGGGGCCACACCGCCGGCGAGAGCAAGCACGTCGGTGAAATGCATCGTCTCGTCAACGGGATAGAGACCGGGCTTCTGCACGGCTCCGAGCACACGAACTCGATGCAGGAGTCGAACCTCTATTGAGGGATTGCGTAAGAAAGACGAATAAGTGGACACGAGATACGTCTTGAGCGAATCGCTCGTGATCCCGCGAACGTTTAGAGGTCCGACCTTGGGAAGCACGACGACGCTCGATTCGTCCACGCTGAACTCGCCGGAGAGATCGGGCTCGCGCCAGATCTTGAGGGCGATGGCATCGCCGGGGAGCAGGGGATGACCCGTGAGCGATGGCGCGCCCATGCTCGCTGTGCGCTGTGCGCCGAGAGACGGAGCTGCGAGCGCGAAGAGCAAGAGCGTTGTGGCGAAGCGCGGAAGCAACACGAGTATCCAGCGTGAGAGAAGAGTGACGATTTGCATGGCTACCCCGCGTCGAGCGAATTGACTCGGCCAGGGGAGTCGAACGATGGGACCGAAATACAGCGCCTCCGCAATCACCATTTGGGGATCGCGGAGGCGTATGGGAGCGACCGTGATGCCCTAGATAGTGGTCTTTCGGCCTGCGCAGCCCTCACAGCGATTGGCATCGCTGCGATTATTGGACGGATTGCAGCAGGAGGTTGAACGCATGTGTTTCTGTTCTCGTGCGATAGTGATTCGGTCTCGCGTCGTGCGAGTGATTAAGAGCACATAATAGGCACTTGTTCACCTCTGTCAATAAGACGAAAAACTGCCTCGGACGTGACACGGGCGGGTATCTGTTCAGTAGCGCTTCCACCTTATATACGTTGACCTTGCCTACGCTCACGCCGAAGCGAAAATAGTGATATTGTACGTCCGGGAAGTGACAGCGGCGTGATAGTGGAATGTCAGGATTTTGCGCCCTGGAAACTTTCGAGATATCGCGCAACCGGGTGCGGGATGGCCGCTTCCGGGCTCCAGGAACACGCTCGCCCCGCGGGGGGGTAGCATTACCGACTCCCAATCGCGGTCGTCTACTTTTGTGACGCCCAGCTCCGCTCCCCTCCGAGCCCTCCTCTATGCATAGTCGAAAGGTCTGTTCACGCGCCGTGATAGCTCTCGGCGTATTCGCGTCCGTGCTGTCGGCTCCGCTCGCTGCCCAGGCGAAGGGGTACACGCTCGACGACATTCTGGGGCTGCTCCGCCGTCACGTGGCGAGCACCCGTGTGCTGAGCCTCGCAAAGACGAGCTGCGTGACGTTTCAGGTCACGGACGATGTGGCAACCAGGGTGAAGCGGGCGGGTGGGACGCAGGCGCTGGTGGACGGTCTCAAGCAGGTCTGCAACCCGAACAGCCCCGCCGGGGACAGCGCCACGAAGATCGCGAGCGGCGCGGTGCCGATCCCAAAGGCTGCCGATCCGCCGCCGGTTCCGGTGGACACGAGCATCACCGTCCGCCTGCGTGCGGCCGTGGTGGGAAGCGATCTCACCGTGCGCGCGCTGCCACAGCTGGACCTGTGGATCATCAGCCCGCGCGGCGACACGACGCGCGTGTCCACCGATCTCGAAGGGCGTGTCGAGCGCACCTTCAGGCCCGGCGTGTACCGCATCGAGAGCCCGCAGCCGTACGAGCTGAATGGCGCTCGTTACAGGTGGGGGCTGTACCAGACCTTCCAGAAGGATGCGGGCACGATCGAGCTGACGCAGAAGAACGCGCAGGTCGAGACCGTCGTTGTCACGACCACCGCGACGATGGCGAACAACGCCGCGGCCGCGAGAGACAGCGCCGCGAAGGACTCGGCATCGAAGGTGCCGCCGCCGAAGAAGATTCGTACGGAGAAGGAGTTGTTCGACGACTACAAGTCCGGACTGTTCACCGTGTACGGAAGCCAGCGCGGCACCGGCTTTCTCGCGGACTCGTCGGGGCTCGTGCTCACGAACGCGCACCTGCTCGACGGCGCTGATGAAGTGCGCGTGATGCTGGACAGCAACACGAAGGTGTACGCGCGCAGGCTCGTCGTGGATCCCGCGCACGATCTCGCGGTGCTGGCGATTCCCGCGCGCCGCTGCGCGAAGTGCACGCCGCTCCCGATGTACGACAGCGCGAAGACCACGCTTCCCAGCGCTGGCGATCGCGTGCTCGCGCTCGGATCACCGTTCAACAAGGCCGGCGTGCTTTCCACCGGCATCGTGAGCAACGCAGACCAGCAGAGCATCACGAGTGAGGTGAGCCTCGGCTATCTCAACACCGGCGGTCCGCTGCTCAACACCGATGGCTACGTCGTTGGGCTCAACGCGTACCGTCCGCCGTCGAGCGTCGGTGCGGGGCGCATCTCGAATTCGGTGGCGGCGCCCGTGCTCGCGAGCGCACTGCAGCGCGCGCGGGACTCCTTGACTGCGGCGCGCTTCAAGCCGGTGAGCGACTCGCTGTTGCCCGTGGTGCCGCGCGAGCCGTTTCCGAGTGAGCCGATCGCCGCGGTGAGCGGGCTCGGTGCGACGCTCGATCTGCATAATTATCGAGCGGAGATCGGACCGTTCCGCGTGTTCATGATGACGCCGCAGGTGATGGCGTGGCGCGAGACGCAGGCGGTGAAGGCGCTGGCCGATCGCAAGCGCAGCGATCCGAAGAAGGCGGGCGGGTGGACGGCGGTCGATCCCATCGAGGGCTGGCGCGACTGGTCCGACTATCTCGGCGATCGCCGCGCGGTGGTCGTGTTCAACGTCACCTCGGACAAGACTGCATTTCCGTTCTATGAAGCGGACAAGCTTCAGGGGATCGACGAAGGCAGCTTGCGGGACATGAAGATCTATCGCGACGGCGTCGAGATCATTCCGATCGAGAAGGTGCGCATCCCGGCGATGCTGAACGTCGATCAGACGAAGGCCGCGGGGAAGACGGTCGCGATGCAGGGGATCTATGTGTATCGCGTGGAAGACTTCGCGCCGCGCGCGGTGGGAACGACGGCCGCGTACACGATCACGCTCGTCGATGCGGCGAAGCCCGCGCAGCCGTACAAGGCGCCGTTGCTCGCGGGGATGATCGAGCAGATGTGGAAGGACTTCACGGCGTACCGATTCGGCAGACGATAATTTTTCTTCGCGAACGAGCCGGGATGAAATGAAGCGGGGCCGCGTGTGTTGCGCGGCCCCGCTTTCACTTGACCTGCGCGAGCGATCAGAGCTCGTTCACTACATCGAGTGGATTCGGTGCGCCGAACATGGCGCCATCCTTGTCGTTGCCATTCGATTCAGTCATCGAGCCGCTCTCGCGTGCGGCGCTGCCGTTGCCGCGGCCCTGCTTCCGACCACGAGCCTCGCCGCCCTTGCGACCGATCTCGGACATATGTTGGCGATTCTTGCTGACCGAAACTCCGCCTTTGCGTCCGGCGGCGCGAGCTTCGTCAGGAGAAAATTCATGAGCGGTGCCCTGCTCGTGTGCAGCCCGACCGCCCTTGCTGGCGATCTCGCGCTGCTGGTCGGCGTCCATCGCGGCGAAACCGCGGTTGCTTCGGCTTTGGCCTTCCGTGTTGTTCGGCATCCTGCAGATCTCCAACGTTATTAGGGAACGAATTGCAGCACCAACTACATACGCTCCGAAAGTGAAAAGTGTTCACTCTCTTTTCTTCGCGCTTTGCACCTATGCTGAAGATACTAGCGTTTTGCAAAGAGCAGGCCGCATCTGAACATCCGAGCATTTGAAAACAAATTCTTGCATTAGTCACTGACTGCGCGGCCAGTGATGGAACTTTGTACGGTTCCGGACGTTCTGTACGGCCTCACGGGAAAGGATGCGACGCTCGAGAGGCACACGCAACCAGATATTCCTCCATTCAAAACAACCCTACATCAATAGTGCCGCAGAACGCTGATGAGCGAAGCGAGTGCCGCGCCTGCGGTGACCAGCGGCAGAACGGTGCCGAAGAACACATTGCTCTTACGTCCAATGATGATCTGATCGCCCGATCGAATCGGCGAGGCAGTCCAGGGGGCGGCTGGATCCGAGAGATCGAGGTGATACGAGTGCTGATCTCTCACCAGCACCACCTTCCGCAGCTGCGCGTCCGGCGTCGGGCCGCCCGCCGCGGCGATCGCTCCGCCGAGCGTCGTCTCGCGCGGCACCGTGTACAGGGCCGGATTCCGGACCTCACCGCGCACCACAATGTGAAATTCCGGTTGCACCACGAATTGGGGCGTCGTAGTGAACTGCAGCAGAAACGCGCCGATGCGCGCGGTCACGGAGTCCAGCGGGATCTGCGCGACGTGAATTGCCTGATAGAGCGGGTGCTGGATCGATCCGTCGTCCGCGACGAGGAACCCTCCACTCAGCTCCGGATTCCGCCACACCGCCACCTTCACCGAATCGCCCGGGCGCAGCATCGCCGGCGTGCCCTCCGGAATCACATCGTTCGTGCGCTTGGGCGGAAGGCATGCGGCCATCGCGAAGGGGAGCACGAGGAGCGACGCACGGACTATGCGAGTGAGTTTCATTCTTGTCTGTCAGAGTATTCGGAAGGCGACGCGCGATGCGTCACGTGGCTCGAGCAGGGCGCACACGACGCGAGAGATGCTTGAGCAGAAGTCGAACGGGGCGAACGACGTAATAGACACCGTGCAGCGCGCGAGGCAATCCCAACAAAGCTACGTCGGCCGGATGCGGTGTCGCGAGAATGTGCCAAGTATAGCGAAGCCGGTCGCGCTGGCGTTCGCGCGAGCGAAGCTGCACGCGAAAATCGACAGCCGGCTCGCCGCTCGCCTGCTCGCGCAATCGCCGCGCGATCAACTCGGCGATCATCTTCGCCTCCGGATCTTCTCTCCTCCCCTGCGCCGCCGCCGCGGTGAGCGCTCCGCCATCCAGCAGCGACTCTACGAGCAGGAGCCCGATCTCCACCATGCGAGCGGCCCCGTTCTCCCGCGCCAGCGCCCACACGCGCGACCAGTAGGCGTTCGGATACGCACGCAACGCGCGCTGGAAGTCGCAGAGCCAACTCAGTCGGCCCCACGAGTGCTTGCCGCCGTGCATGCACAGGTAGAGCAGCAGCTGCTCGACGCCGAGCGTGCGCATGTCGACGCCGCCGATCGCGACGCTCTGGCGATTGTCCCACCAGTGATGCTCGAACGAGTCGTGTGTGAGCGAGCGATTGTTGAGTGACCAGTGCAGCTCGATCGTTGCGCCGGTGGCCGCGTTCACGAGCTGTTCGTGGTGACCCGATAGCCGAATCGAGGCGCGCTGGCTCGCGTTGAAGGCACTCACGGGCGAGTAGCCCAGAGAGAGAAGCGCCTTGCGCGCGCGATCCACCTCCTCGCGGCGCACGAGAATGTCGAGATCCTCGTACTGACGCAGCGACAGGCTCCCGTACACGAGCACCGCAAGCGTTGGCCCCTTGAACGGCATGGGGTCCGCGCCGAACGCGCCCAGGGAGTGCACCGCGGCCACGAGCTCACCGGAGAGCTGCAGGCTCCGCATCACGCCCTGCTGCGATCGCGCTCGCAGGTCGGCGACGATCGCCGGCGGAACGACATCCGGAGCCGCGAGCGCGAGCTCCTGAGCCACCAGCGGGATGAGCGCGTGGCGAGAGGCGAGCTCGATGAACTTCTGCCAGTCATCCACTTCGCTGGCGAGGCGTCTCGTGCTCTCCGCGCCGGCGACCGTATCGTCGTCCGCCGCGCACTGCAACAGCAGCGACAGCTCGGGGCGCACGTGCCCGTCGCTCATCGCGTGAGCGCGGGCTGGTGCGTGCTACGCCTCGACCTTCTCGTCGTGGTAATCGTAGTAGTAGTAGTAGCTGCCGTACTCCGGCACCTTGTGGTCCGGATCGTTGAGCACCGCGCCAACGACGTGCGCGCCCACGTTGAGCAGCCGCTGCAGCGCTTCCTGCGCGGCCTCGCGCTCAGAGTATCCCGCGCGCAACACCAGCAGCACGCCGTTCGCCATGCTGCCGAGAATGAGCGCATCGGCCGCGACGTGCACGGGCGGCGTGTCGAGGATGACGATGTCGTACTGGCCGGCCAGCGACTCGATGGTCGTGCGCGCGACCGCGCTGCCGAGCAGCTCGGACGGATTCGCCGGGAGGAGCCCGGCCGAGATCAACCAGAGATTCTCGATCGGCGTCTGCTGCACCACCTGCTCCACCGTGGCCTGCTTCACCAGGAGCTGCGAGAAGCCCGGCTCGCGCGGCAGCGAGAACATGTTGTGGAGGCGCGCCTTCCGCATGTCGCAGTCGATGATCAGCACGCGCATTCCCTGCTGCGCGAACGTCACCGCGAGATTGGCGGCGGTGGTCGTCTTTCCGTCCTTCGGCGAAGGGCTTGTGATGACGATCGTGCGCAGCGTCTGGATCGCCTGCGAGAAGATCAGGTTCGTGCGCAGCGTGCGATACGCCTCCGCCCCGACCGAGCCGAAATCCGTGACGGTCACGAGCGCGTCGTTGCCCGAGCGATCACGGCGAGTGGTCATGCCCGGGAGCTTGAGCCCGCGGCCCAGCG
Organism: Gemmatimonadota bacterium; assembly: GCA_028287205.1. Classification (GTDB taxonomy): domain Bacteria; phylum Gemmatimonadota; class Gemmatimonadetes; order Gemmatimonadales; family Gemmatimonadaceae; genus FEN-1250. The sequence continues at coordinate 1,210 of JAQBQC010000208.1, read as the reverse complement.
CACCGAGCTTGCCGTTGCTCGTCGCGATCTGCGGAATGACCGCGAGACCGGGAATGTGGAGCATCGACTCGACGTCGTCACGCTTGCGCACCGTCGTGTTGAGGCGCTCGACGAGCACGGCGGCGCCGCCACCGAGAATGAGGCCGATGATGAGGCCCGTGAGAATGCGGAACCACGCCCCGCGCCCGACCGGAACGTCCGGCTGCGTCGCGAAGTCGACGATCTCAACCTGGCCCACTTCCACCGCCTCGGAGATGCGGGCGCGCTGATATTCCTCGCGGAGCTGATCGGCCATCTTGCGAGCGGTCTCCACGCGCTGGAGCAGGCGAGCCTCGACCGCCTGCACGGCGGGGAGCTTCTGCATCTGCGTCGAGTTGCGCGTGCGGAGCGCATCCAGCGATGCGAGCCTCGCGTCGAGCGCGTCGACATTGCTGCGCACGGCCGAGAGGAGGCTCGCCTGCGTGGTGTTGATCAGCGTGTCGAGCTTCATCACGTCGGGGTTGCTCTTCGCCGACGAGAACGCGCCCGTGGTCAGCGAATCGCGCCTGACGCGAAGCTGGATGTACTGGCCGAACAGCGTGCCAACAACGGTGTTCTGTGCAATTCCTGGTGACGCCAACAGTGCGTCGAGCTTTTCGTTGTGCGTGCCCAGGGCGCCATTCTGAAGCCTGTCCAGCAGCGTCTGCAGCGTGTTGCGATCCGCGGAGAGCTGCTCGCGAGTGACGTCGAGCGTCATCAGGCCCGTCTGCTCCGCGGCCACGCGCGCGTCCGACCCGTACACCTGCACCTGGCTCCGATAGCTGCTCAGCGCCATCGTCGCATCGGCGAAGAGCGAATCGGTCTGCTTCAGCTGCTCCTGAATGAACTCGCGGCGACGGCGCGACTGCTGCTGCGCGATGTCCGCGTTCACGGCCTTGTACGATCCAATGATCGAGTTCACGACCTGCTGCGCGACGAACGGATCGTTCGCGCGATAGGTGACATCCACGACATCGGTGCTCTTCCGCGGACGCGCATCGACTCCGTCCAGAAGCATTCCCGCCGCGTTGTACTTGGAAAGAATTCCCATGATCGCGCTGCGATGCTCCGGCCGGCGCAACACGCTGAACGTCACTCCCGCGACGGAGACCGGCTCGCCGTACGACGCGGAGAGCTCGTGCCCTCCCTCGGCCACCGTGTACGTCTTCGCGCTGAAGTCGAGCGTCAGCGC
>JAQBQC010000187.1 GCA_028287205.1 Gemmatimonadota bacterium | reverse complement strand
GACCCGCGCGCTTCTCGATCTGCAACGCCAGCTCCGGAGGGATCGTCGAGTGCCCGAAGAACGCATCGTGCGCGCCCCACTCCACCACCTGCATGCCGTTCAGCTCGGGCTCGATCTTGCTGAGCGGCACGTCGAGCACGGCGACCCTCTTCCCCGCTCGGCTCAGCACGCGCCAGAACGGATCGCGCTGGACGAATGCACCCTTGGCACGATCCTCGAGCCGATAGCTCCCGGGCACGAGCTGCATCTGGTAGTGCAGGCCATGCTGCGCGGGGTTCGTACCCGTGTAGAGCGACGCCCACGTCGACCCCACGAAAAACCCCTCGATGCCGCGCGTGCGCGCTACGAGACCGCGTTTCGCGAGCGCCGCGAGATTTGGCAGCGTGCCATCGGCGATCCATGCGTCGAGAAGGTGCGGACTCGCCGCATCGATGCCGATCAACAGCAGGCGCGTGGGCGGTGTGCTCACGAACGTGGGCGTACTGCGTCGCGCAGCAGGTGTCTCGTGAATGCGAGGTATCGCCACCCTGAAGGCTGCAGCAGCGACGCCCCGTGCCAGCGCCATGCCGCGCGCAGTGCGCCTGCCATGCGCTCGTGATCGGCAGCTGCATGGTATGCGCCCGCTATCCGCGAGCGCAGCGCGCGTCGCACATCTTCCGGGAGATCGAGCGCGATGATGCGACGCAGTCCGTCCACCTGCCCGAGCACGTACGCGCGAGAGAGCGACTCGGCCGCCGGGCTCCCCACGCTGTAGACTACGGTCGGCGTGTCGCGCCAGACGATTGGATGCTCGGTCGCGATCCGCAGCGCCAGATAGGTACACTCGAGAAAACTTGGCATCTCCTCGAAGACTTCTACTCCGACGAGCTCCGTTCGGCAGAGCCAGGAGCCCGGCAAAAACCAGTTTCCCGTGAGCATCGCGCGAAGCGGATCGGCGTGCACGCCGCTGTCGGGTTTGACGTGCAGCTCGTCGCCCGCGCCATTTCGCCGGTAGCCATTCGTGATGACGGCCGCGCAGTCCGTACGCTCCTCGAGCGCGCGAACCCGAAGCTGGAGCGCGCCAGGCAGAAGGAAATCGTCATCATCGAGCGCGGTGAACCACGGCGTCTCCACCATCGCTCGACCCGCCGCGAGCGCTGACGGAAGGCCACGTGCATCTCGCACCAACAGCGTCACGCGACGATCTTCCCTGAGCGCGCGCTCGACGTCGGCACTGCGCTTCGCTCCATTCAGCACCACGACCACAGTCGGACGCACGCCGGTTTGCGCGAGCGCGCTCTCGATCGCGACCTGCAGCGAGGTCGATCGCTCGCGCAAACCGAGCGTCGGGATGATGATTGTGACGGCGGGAACGGCCGCGGTCACGCGCGCCTCACCGAAAACGGGGGAGCATGGAGCTCGACGCAAAGCGATTCACTGATGACACGACGCTCGACACGGACGTATGTATCGTCGGCGCAGGGCCGGCGGGCCTGGTGCTGGCGGCCGAGCTTGTGGATCGGCAATGCGATGTGATCGTGTTGGAGAGTGGCGGGCACTACCCGGAAGCCGAGATCCTGGCGCTCAATGTTGGCGATGTGAGCGGAGATGTCTATGCCGGGCTGGGCGCCACGCGCCATCGACAGGTCGGGGGCACCGCACATCTCTGGAATTCAGCCGTCGCCGGCGCCATCAGCGCGAAGTACGCCCCTCTCGATGCGGCGGATTTCCTGCCGCGGGCGAGCCGCGACCACAGCGGCTGGCCATTCACCGTCGCCGATCTTCGTGGCGACTACGACCGCGCGCAACGCATCTGCGGCCTCGGCCCGTTCGCGTATGACGCTGCAGCCTGGATCGATTCGAGTCACCAGCCCTGGAGCACGATCGGCCCGAGGCTCGTGTCGCGAGTGTATCAGGTTGGCACTCGCGACGCCTTGCTCTCACCACTGCGCGCATCCATCGAACGTGCGACGAACGTGCGGCTCTGCACGCACGCGAGCGCCGTATCGGTGCAAGGCGATGCGTCGGGGCGGAGCGTCACCAGCATTTCGATTGCAACACCCGGAGGCGCGCGGTGGAGCGTTCGCGCGAAGCGTGTGGTGCTGGCCGCGGGTGCCGTGGAAAACGCGCGACTTCTCCTGCTCACCGACGCGGGAGCAGGCGCGATGGGCAACGGCTCCGGATGGGTGGGGCGCGGCTTCATGGAGCACCCGCGCGACCGGGCGCTCATGTTGCACCCTCGCTCAGCCGACGCATACGCGCGCTCATCCTTCTACGATCAATGGCGAGCAGCTGACGGCACGTGGGTCGTCGGCCGTCTCGCGCTCGGCGAAGATGCGCTCGCCTCGGGAGAGCTGCTCAACGCGTCCGCCACGCTCGTTCCACGACTGAGCAACACGCTCCATCGGTTGCGCGCGGCGCTGCCCTCCCTTGCCGCGCGCTGGCTGCAGAGCGAGGGACACGGCTGGTCGCGCACACGTGGCGCCGCGCGCGCGTTCGGCGGCTTTTCCGTGTTGCTCAACGTGGAGCAGTCGCCGCACCCGGAGAATCGCGTGACGCTGAGCGCGCGACGCGATTCCCTGGGTGTGCTTCTCCCTGCGCTCCACTGGAGCTGGCGTGAAGATGACCATCGCCGTCTCGAGCGCCTGCGCGCGATCGTCGCCGAGGATCTTGGGGCGATTGGCACGATGACTGTGGACACCAACGCCCGTCCCGATCCGAACGCGCACCATCACGCGGGAACCACCCGCATGCACGACGATCCGAAGCTCGGCGTAACGGACAGGCACGGCCGCGTGCACGGGACCGACAATCTCTTCGTCGCGGGCGCGTCCACCTTTCCGACTGCGGGATTCGCGAATCCCATGTTGACGATCGTCGCGCTGAGCGTGCGGCTCGCGCGCCATCTTCGCAGCGAGAGCTAGGCGCCCGCACGACGACGAGCCACGCGAAGCACGCTATCGGTTGGCGGTCGTGCGCAGCTACTTCGAGCCCGTCTCTCCCGAGCTGCGCCGCGACGCCGTCACCCCAGCCCACGCGTCATCGCTCTCGGCTTCGCTCTCACCCACCGGAAACTCGGCCCGCAGAACGTCGCTCGCGAGGCGCGGTGAAAGCTGCAGCGGAAGGGCGACCGAGAAGGTCGAGCCCTTGCCGTACTCGCTCTCCACTCGCACCGACCCGCCGAGCGCCTGGATCAGCTTGCGCGTGATGCTCAACCCGAGTCCGGTGCCGCCGAACTCTCGCGTGCGCGACTGATCCACCTGGCGGAAATCCTCCCAGATCGCTTCGAGATCCTCCTGGCGGATGCCAATGCCCGAGTCCTCGATGTCCACGCGAACCAGCTCGGCCTCGATGCGCACGCGCACCATCACACCCCCTGCGTTCGTGAACTTCACCGCGTTGCTCAGGAGATTGAGGAGCACCTGCTTGATCTTCGTTTCGTCGCTCAGCATCACCGGCAGGTCGCTCGGCAAGTCGGTGGAGAACGACAATTTCTTGCGCCGAACCGTGGGCTCCACCTGCTGCGAGATCTCCGCCACCACCAACGCCACCGACACCGGGGCCAGGTGCAGTGGCATCTTGCCGGCCTCGATCTTTGCGAGGTCCAGGATGTCGTTGATGAGCGCAAGCAGATGCTGCGCCGAGACGTGAATGCGCCGGAGTCCTTCTTCCTGCCTATCGTTCACGTCGCCATAGATGCGATCCGCCAGCAGCGCGGCGTAGCCCATGATCGCGTTGAGCGGTGTGCGCAGCTCGTGGGACATGCTGGCGAGGAACTCGCTCTTCAGACGGTTCGCCTTTTGGAGCTCGCGCGAGGACCATTGGAGCCGCTTGTTCTGCTCGCCCAGATCAGCGGTCGCCGCACGGATGCGCGCCTCGAGCTGAGAGCTGAAGCGCTTGAGCTCCTCGTACAGGCGCTCGTTCTCCACCTGCTTGGTGAGATCGTGCAGCACGGAGACGATGGCCATCGGTTCGCCGCGCGCGTTCATGATCTTCCCCGACACGACTTCCACCGGCAGCACCGCGCCGGTTGCGGGCTGCGTCAAACGCATCTGCTCGCGCCGCGCGTCCGCCAGCCCGATCGTGAAGTCGGAGATGAACGTCGTGAATTTGGTATCGTTGCCGCGCACGGCCGCCGCGCGCGCGTGCTCATCCGATTGAACGTCGAACTGGAAGAGCTCCTCCGCCGGCGGATTCATGAGGATGATGTTCGACCGGTCGTCCGTCACGAGAATCGGATCGGCGACGTTCTCGAGAATCAGATTGAGGCGATCGCGCTCGCGCGTCGCATCGATCTCCGCGAGCCGGCCGCGCTGCACCTGCCGCTCCAGCTCGGCCACCGCGCGGCGAAGATCGGTGACATCGCGAAGCACGGAGACGAATGCGCCCTGTCGCGTGGACTCGTGCAGCGGGTGCGCGAGCACCTCGAACAGCAGATCGTTTCCCTCATCCGGATCGACCAGGTTCAGCTCGCGTGCACCGCCCTGCGCGCGCGGACCGCCGATGACCGATCTCGAGAGATACGACGTGAACAGCAGATTGTTGATCTCGACCGCGCGGCGCCGTCCCTCGGAATCGAGCTCGCCGGAGGAGAGCAGATGCTCGGCGCGCCGGTTCTGCACCACGATGTCCGTCGCGGCGTCGGTGATGACGATCGGATCGGGAAGCGAGTTGATGATCGTCGTGAGCAGATCGCGCTGCTCATCGAGACGCTCGGCCGACTGACGGTAGCGCTCCATATGCTGCGTGCGCGCGAGCACCGGGCCGGCGAGCAGCGCCGTACCTGCCAGCGCGTCGGCATTGATGTGCAGGCTCGCACCTTCCAACAACATGGCCGCAAAGGGCGCATGCCCGATGCGGCGGCGCCCCTCCGCAGCCGTCACCTGTGGCAACGGACGGCAGGGTGTGGGCGCTGCGGCACGGAGGCGCTGCTCGGTCATGACCGGCGGCGATCCGCGCTGCTGCGGCTGTGGAAATGGAAGGATCAAACATTCGTCGAACGGAAGCGCGGCCTCGTGGCCGCCCACCTCGCACACGAGCGGCGTGAGGGACAGCGCCGAGTAGGCGAGCGGATGCGCTTCGTGCTCCACGGTGAAGCGCAGCGCGGGCGCATCGTCCTTCCCGTATCCGGTGGCGCTCGTAAGCGTGAGCGCAGTGCCGTCATCGTCGAGTGTGAAGAGCAGCGCGCGCGAGACACCCGCGAACT
>JAQBQC010000166.1 GCA_028287205.1 Gemmatimonadota bacterium | reverse complement strand
GCGCAGAACGCGCACTCGGAGATACACGTCAACGGCGACGTCGCGCTCGCCCAGTGGCAATACTTTCTGGCAACCGGCGATTCCGCCTGGCTCGCTCGGAAGGGATTTCCGGTGATTCGCGCGACGGCCGATTTCTGGGTGAGCAGAGCGACGTACGATTCGGCGCGCGGTCAGTACCACATCAACAATGTCGTGTCCGTCGCCGAAGGTCTCGTGGGAGTAAATGACGACGCCTACACGAACGCTGTGGCGCGAAAGAACCTGGAGATCGCATCGGCGGCGAGCACCCGGCTCGGCACGCATGCCGATCCTCGCTGGGCAACTGTCGCCGCAAAGCTTCACATGCCCTTCGATTCGGTGACGCAGATCTATCGCACGTACGAAGGCGCGCCCGACTCCACGCTCGGCTGGATAACCCCGCTGCTCAGCTATCCGCTCAGCGTGCCGATGAGCGACCGCGCGAAGCGCACTCATCTCACGCAGGCAACGAAGGACATCAAGGGCGAGGAGTCCGGTGCGATGATGGGTGTGACGCTGCTCTCTGTCGACGCGGCCGAGCTGGGCGATCGCGCGCTCGTCGACACGCTGCTGCCCTATAGCTATCGCGCGCACCTGCAAGGGCCGTTTCTCATGCTCTCCGAAACGCCGACCAATCACGCGGTGAATTTTCTCACGGGCGCGGGCGGATTTCTGCAGCAGGTGATCTTCGGCTACACCGGGCTCCGACTCGGAAATGACGGCCTGGAGCCACAGTTTCCTCCCATTTTGCCGTCGCACATAAAGCGACTCGTGCTGCGCGGGGTGCACGCGAGAGGGAAGCGATACGACATCGTGGTGGATTCCGCGGGCAGGCGCATGGTCCCGCACATCGGTCCCGCTGCACGATGAGTCTGTCGCTGCTCACACTCGGATTCGTACTGCAGGCGTTGGCTTCGACCGCTCCTCGCAATCCTGTCGTAGCGCTTCCACCGAACGATGCCCCCCGCCAGGTCACGCCCGTGCTGTTCTTCCCCGAACCTGGGATGGACGATACGGCGGCCTATCAGGGGTATACGACGCGCTTCTATCGCGACTCGAAGTCCAACACCGTGCAGATCTATCTCGACCGTCGCAGCGGGCGCGAAGTTCTGCTGTGGGCGGACGCGCTCGACGAGAGCGCCGCATTCTCGGCCCGCGATGCGCGGGGGCGGGCGGTGCGCCTCGACTGGAGCGGCGACGCCGCTGCCGTCGACGATTCGGGCGCGGCGCGCACCATCACCTATCATCTGCAGGCCGCGGCGCCGAGCGTGACGCTCGGATGGTTCCTGCTCGGCTCCATGCGCGTCGAGCGCGATTTTCAATACGAGCGGGGACCGCTGCGACCATTCACAGCGCCGCCGTACATCGTTGCCTCCGAGTCACTGCTCGTGGCGAACATTGCCCGGCTTCCCGCCGCGGAGCAGCGGCGTCAGCTCGTACTGCTCAACGCCGCCAGCGTGACCGAGCTGCGCTCGCGCCTGACGGCCACGATCCGAATACTCCGCTCGGACTCCACGTGGATCGTTCGTATCGAGCGGCCCGCACTCGACGGCAGAAGCCACCTCGCGCTCGAGCTGCGCGGGAATCCGCGCGAATCGACCGCGCGTGCGGGCAAACGTACCGTGTCGATACGAGCCCGCAGCGGGAGCGCGGTGAATCTCACCATTCGCGTGATCACGGACGGCACTCCGCTCACGCCGCTCGCACGCAGGGAAATCTTCAACGCGCCATTTCTTTCGTTCCTCGATCAGATCAAGGCGAGGGACACGGCAAACAGCTATCGCAGGCTCGAGCGCGAGGTGCGGGGAGTCGAGCTTCTCAGCTCGAACGAGAAGCTCATGGCAGGGCTGCCGACCTATGCTACTTACTTCGGTCGCGACGCGCTCATGACCGCGCTCATGATGCGATCGATCTGGACGCCGGCGATGTCCCAGCGCGTCATCGCGAGTGTGCTCGGCAAGCTGGCCCCTACCGGCGACGTCTCCCACGAGGAAGCACTCGGCGAGCAGGCGATCCGGGAGCACGCCGACGAGTACAACGCGCGCATCAATGCCTACTTCCGTCTCGCGCGCAAAGGCGACCGTGCCGGCGCGGACAGCAACCTCACCGCGGCACGCGAGATCCTGCCAGAGATACGGCGCGTTCGCGAGAACTATCACATGATGGATGACGAGTTTCAGCTGCCGATACTCGAGGCACTGTACCTCGCCGACTCCACGGTATCCGCCGAAGGCAAGCGCGCGTTCCTGCTCGCAAAATCGAGCAATGGCGAGTCGCACCTCGCGCTCATGCTGCGCGAAATGGCGCTCGTCGCGACGGAGACGCGCGCGTTCGCGCAGAATCCGACCGCCACGAATCTCGTCAGCTTCGTGCGGCACGACTCGACGCATTGGCAGTCGGCCAGCTGGCGCGACAGCGACGTCGGCTACGCGAACGGGCGATTCGCGATGGACATCAACGCGATCTGGGCACCGCGCGCATTGGAGGCGATCGCGAGCACGCTCTCGTCGCTGCGCGCGCTCGGGTTCACGAGCCAGTCGCTCGACACGGTCACTCCCGAGATCGGGCGGTCGCCGCTCGGCGCATGGCTCACCGACTCGACGTCGCTCAATCACGCGATCGAGAGCTGGCGGGGCGCCCGCCGTCTATTCACCGTCGCGCTGGGCCCCCGCGAGATCGAGCAGCACGTTCGCGCGAAGCTCGCGTCGCTTCCAGCAGGGGAGCGGCGCTATTGGGAGACGACGATGACCAAGGCGGGAGCGAACAAGGATTCGCTTGTCTTCCTGGCGCTCGCACTCGATGCTCGGGGCTCACCAATCCCGGTGGTCAACACCGATCCCGCGACGGACATTTTCCTGCGCGACCACGCGGTGCGCCCCACGGGTGGCAGAGTGCCGAGCGCCGTGTTGCAGGAGATCGAGCCGTTCGTGCGCGAGTATCCCGTGGGTCTCTTCGTGAACGGGCTCGGCCCAGTCGTCGCGAACGATGCGTATGCGTCGCCGGAGGTGTGGCGCGCATTCGAGAAGGAGATCTATCACTCGCCGCGCGTCGTATGGGGCCGCGAAGTGAATCTCTTTCTCCTCGGCACGGCGGGCCAGATTTCGGCATCTCTCGATTCGTCCGGCCGAGTTGCCGATCCGTCGCTGGAGCCATACCTACGCTCACTGCGCAACGCGCTCGATCGCGTGCACACGGCCGTGACGGCGTCTCATCTGCAGCACAACGAGGTGTGGAGCTACCGAATCAGCGACGGCCGCCTGCTGCCCATTCGCTATGGTACGAGCGGCGACGTTCAGCTCTGGAACACGACTGATCTCGCCGTGCAGTACGCGCTGTCCCGCCTCCCGCGCCACTAAGCGCCATAGGCCCGGCCCGCGTGCCCCATGGCCTGCGACACTCTTTTACATTTCGAGCCGGTGGCCCGCAAGTCGCATGTCCGTTTTTCAGCAGGTCGAAAGTCGGTCACCCGAGGCGCCCGTAACGAGCTCTGGATTGCTCGCCATGCCTGCGCTAATGTATTCGCTCGCCGCTCGATGCTGGTCGTCGAGCGACGCCTGCAATGCCTGCACGGCCCTCGCAGCATGGCGAGGTCGGCACGTTCCGGGTAGGTTGCAGCGCTGAAGTCCTGACGCCGTAAACGACGAGGCCTACATCATGAGCGAGATGCCCGACGCCATCGAAAGCAGCCGCGCCTCCACCGTGCCGAGCACGAGCTCGCGTGCAGAGTACAGCGCGAGCCACACGGCACCGTCGGCCGCACCAGCGGAGCCAGGTAGTGCCGAGGAAGGTGGGAAGTACGTGTACTGCATCATTCGGCAGGAGCACGAGCGCAACTTCGGCGAGATCGGCATCGGTGGGCATCGCCGCGTGTACACCGTTCACCATAGTGATCTCGCTGCCGTCGTCAGCGATACGCCGATCGTCATCTACGATCCGACGCGCGAGAACGTGCTCGCGCACGAGTTCGTGAACGAGACGGTGATGCGCGAGTTCACGGTCATCCCGATGTCGTTCGGCACCGTGTTCCGCTCGGAAGAGGATGTCTCCGAGCTCCTGCGCTCTACGTATGAGGCGTTCACGGACGTTCTGGACAAGATGCGCGACAAGATCGAGTTCGGCCTCAAGATCCTCTGGGATCGCGACAAGGTCGTCGCGAACATCGAGAACGAGAACGATGAGATCCGCCGGCTCAAGGATGAGATCACGCGCAACGCTGCGTCGTCCACGTACTTTGCGCGCATGCAGCTCGGACGCCTGATCGAGGCCGCGCTCGAGGAGACGGGCAATCGCTACGTCTCCGAGGTGCACGACGCGCTCAAGCCCGTGGCCGTCGCGAGCCGGAGCAACAAGGTGATCGGCGATCGCATGATCCTCAACGCCGCGTTCCTCGTCGATCGCGGACGGAGCGAGGAGTTCGACGAGCGCGTGCGCGAGGTGAGCCGCAAGTATGAAGACCTGCTCACCTTCAAGTACACCGGTCCGTGGCCGCCGTACAACTTCGTCAACATCAAGCTCAAGCTCGAGAAGGCCAGCTGAGCGAAGCGAGGCGGCCGTGGGACTTCTGAGCACGATCGTCTTCTGGCCCGTCACCGGGCCCGTCGCCGGAATCCGCTGGACGCTCGGCAAGGTGCAGCGCGTCGTCGAGGATGAGCTGGTCGACGACACGCCGGTGAAAGAGGCGTTGATGGAGCTCCAGATGCGCCTCGAGCTTGGCGACATCGACGATGAGGTTTATGTCGCGGAGGAGGCGACGCTCATGCGCCAGCTGCGCGACATCCGCGAATGGCGCGAGCGCCTCGGCATGGGCACCGCGGGCGGCCCGGTGCGCATGGCGCGCCCCTCGGACGATGCCGAGGCGGGGAACGGAGGCGACGAGGACACGTGAGCGGCGCCGCCGCGCTCCTCGACCAGCTTCCGCCGTGGGTGCTCGTGGTCGGGAAGGGTGGCGTCGGCAAGACGACCTGCGCTGCGGCGCTCGCGATCGCGGACGCAGACCGCGGTACGACCACGCTGGTACTGTCGACGGATCCCGCGCGCGCGCTGAGCGATGCGTTGGGCGCTCCCCTCGCGGCTGATCCGCTCCCGATCGCCGGTGCCGAGCATCTCTCGGCATTTCAGCTCGATGCGGCAGTGGAGCGCGATCGATTTCTGGAGCAGTGGCGCGAAGTGCTGGTGACGATCGTCGATCGCGGCACCTATCTCGAGCGCGGCGACGTCACATCGCTCGTGGATGGCGCGTTGCCGGGCGTCGACGAGACGATGGCGTTGCTGCGCCTCGCGGAGCTCGCCACCGATGATCGCTGGCGACGCATCCTCATCGACACCGCGCCCACGGGCCACACGCTGCGCCTGCTCGATCTGCCGCGAAGCTTCACGCTCCTGCTCTCGCTGCTCGACGCGATGCAGGACAAGCATCGCTTCATGGTGCGCGCCTTGATGCACCGGTATCGCACGGACGACGCGGACGCCTTTCTCACCTCGATGCGCGCGCGCGTCTCATCGCTCACGCGGCTGCTCGGCGATCGCGCACGCTGTGCGGCGGTTCTCGTGACGCGGGAGGAGCCGGTGGTGCTGGCAGAATCGGTGCGATACGCGCGCGCGCTGGCGGAGCGCGGGATCACAGTGGGCGCGGTGGTGGTGAACGCCAGCGGTGATGGCGAGAGTGAAGTTGCGGGTGCCGATGACGGTTCGAGCGACGCGGGCGCGTTGATCGCCGAGCTGCGGATCGCGACGCCGCACGCGACTTGGCGTCGAGTGGAGCGAGGAGCGGTGGCGCTGGGAGTGGATGGTGCGCGCGAGTGGGGCGCGCGCCTGGTGGGCGACGCGCAAGCTCATCGCGCGACGAGCGCAAGCGCGGCACCTTCGGCGGAGCGCGACATCGCTGCATCCAGCGCGCGCGGCGCGCGCGCCCCGCGCGGCATTGACCTGCTCTCACCGCTGCCCGCGCTGACCATCGTGGGCGGCAAGGGCGGCGTCGGCAAAACGACCGTCGCCTGCGCGCTCGCACTCACGGCTGCGGCGCCATCCCTCGACACGCCCGTGCTCCTCGTCTCGACGGATCCTGCACCCTCGCTCGCCGATGCGCTCGAACAGCCGATCGGGGACGAGGAAGTGCCGGTGGCGGGCGTACCGGGCCTCTTCGCGCGCCAGGCCGACGCGATCGCCGCCTTCGAGCGCCTCCGCAGCGGATACGCGGAGCGCGTCGATGCGCTCTTCGACGCGCTCTCGGCGAACGCGATCGACACCACGGCCGATCGGCGCATCGTTCGCGACCTTCTCGCCCTTGCGCCACCGGGCATCGACGAGCTCTACGCGCTGGCCGCGATCGCCGACGCCGTCGGCGAGCAGCGGTTCGCGCGCGTGATCGTGGACCCCGCGCCCACCGGGCATTTGTTGCGCCTGCTCGAGATGCCAGCCATCGCGCTCGACTGGACCCACCAGCTCATGCGCCTCGTGCTCCGCTATCGCGAGCTGGGCGCGCTCGGCGATGTTGGCGCGGACCTGCTCTCGCTCGCGCACCGGATCCGCGCCGTGGGCGCGCTGCTGCGCGATCCCGCGCGCGCGTCGCTCATCGTCGTCGCGCTCGACGAGCCGCTCGTGCGCCGCGAGACTCGGCGCCTCACGGACGCGGTGGCCGGTCTTGGCGTGTCGATCAGCGGCGTGGTGTGGAATCGCAGCGCCTCGGGAACCACACTTCCGGCGCTCCCCCTTCCAGCGGCGGCGACAGCCGCGCAGCTTGTGGCATTCGAGACACAACCGTCGCCGCGTGG
>JAQBQC010000161.1 GCA_028287205.1 Gemmatimonadota bacterium | reverse complement strand
CGCGGAGGCCTGCACGCCGAGCCCGCGCTCCACGCCGAAGTGGCCGAGGTTCAGAAAGCCGTTGAAGTTGCGCCCCGAGGTTCCGGCGCGCCAACCGTCCTCTCGCTCGTACCCGCCGCCCAGATAGTAATCCCATCCAGTGTTGGATTTACCTTCGACCGTTCCCTCCACTCCCGCCTGTCCGAACGATCCGCCGCTCAGCTCCAGCTCTCCGTGCGGCGGCCCTTCGCCGCGATCGGTCACGAGATTGATCGCGCCGCCAAGCGAGTTGGGTCCGAGCAGCGATGCCGTTCCGCTCAACAGCTCCACGCGCTTGACGTGCTCCATCGGAAGCAGATCGAAATCGACCTCCTGCGCGTCGGCCTCGTTCTGTCGCACGCCATCGAGAAAGACGGTGATCCCCGGCGGCAGTCCAACGGTTGGTCCCGAGTTGAAGCCGCGATAGCTCACGTTGAGCTTGTACTGCGATCCGAGATCGTCGTAGACGGAGACGCCCGCCATCGTTCCGAGCACGTCCGGAAGAATGCGAGGCTCCCACTCATCGATCTCGTGTCCCGACAGCGTGGTGATCCGCGCGGGAATGCCGGACCCGATCGTCGGACCCGCAACCGGCGCGATCGACGCCTGCACCTCGACCGGGGCGAGCACGTGAACGCTGTCACGACGCGCAGCGGCGGCACGCAACACGCTGTCGCGTCTGGCGAGGGAGTCGCGCGCGACGCTGTCGACTTGCTGTGCACGTACCGCGCGCGGTGTGAGCGAGACGATGCCGATCGCGAGCAAAGCGATGGCGATCCGATTCGCGGATGAGAGCTGCACGAGTTGGAAGATCCGATGCGGGGGAGAAGATCAGCGAGCGGAATGTGCGACAGGCGTGCCGTTCGGAATGGTCGAGACATAGCGAACGATGTCGCCGTGCGTGAACGTGCCGCTGCGGTCCACGTCTTCGTACACGATGACCACCGTCACCTTCTCGCCCACGCTGCTCAAGGTGAGCAGTCCGTCATCCGGACGGTCGCCGCCGTCGTGATCGCTGCAGCACGCATCACGCAGCAGCGCCTGCGCCGGATGCGCCTGCGCCTCGCGCACGAGCGCGAAGGCATCCGTTCCCGTGATCGATCGCGAGACGCGCACCATCATCACGATGAGCGCTGCGGTCGCGAGCGCGAGCCCAACCGCCGACAGCCACTGCGCGGGTCCGCGTCGCACTTTCGCCGCACGCCCCCCACTGCGCACCACGAGCCGTGCCCACGCGGACGCGCTGTCCACCTTCGGCGTGCTCCGGCGAAGCAGCGCGTTCACCATGGCAGCCGTGTCGCGCGTTGCATTCGTGCGCGCGCGACAGCTCGCGCAGCGCACGAGATGGGCGCGCACGACCAGGGCGCGCGCGCTCGTCAGCTCGCCGTCGAGCAACGCCTGCAGCTCGCCCTCAGCCGGATGCTCGCGCATCGCTCCCCCGCTGTTCGGCGCGGCTTCCCAACGCGCGGATGAATCGCTGCTGCGCGCGCGACAGCAGCGGGCCGACCGACGCCGGCGCTACGCCGATCGCCGCGGCAATCTCACGATACGAGATCTCGTCCGCTCGCATCACCAGCAGCGCTGCATCACGCTCCGGCAACATCGCCAGCGTGTCGTGCACGAGCGCCGACTCCTCCGCGCTGCACATCGCCGCCTCCGCGCTCGGCGCGGGATCCGGCGCATCCGGAGCTCGGCCCTCCGCGTCCACAATCGCGAGATGGCGCGACCGACGGCCTTCGCGCCGCTGCGCATCGCGAGCCAGATTGCCCGCCACGACGTACAGCCACGAGTCCGGCTCGCGCGGCGGCTTGTCGATCAGGCGCACGAATGCCTCCTGCGCGAGATCCTCGGCCAGGTCGCGATCGCCGAGCTGTCCGTGCAGATACCAGACGAGGCTCGGATAGTGGCGTTCGAACAACCGGCGAATGTTCAAGCGGTCTCGTTTGCGTAGGGCAACAGTGAACGATGTGTCCGCGCTACATCTAGGACGTCAGCCAGCATCAGAATGAGACACCCCTTCGCGAAGTCGGCTCCCGGATCCTCAGCCGGGGTATGCCAAGGGACGGGATTCTGTGGCAATCGGCCGCCAGCGCGGGGGCGACGTAAGCGGAGTCAGCCGTACAGGTTGATGCCAGCCTCGTCATGGCCGCAGATACCGTTCCCGGCGTGAAGAATGCGATAAAAGCGCTCTGACCGCACCTTTTCGGTGGTACACCGCCGTCATTTCGACCTGAGAAGCCCATGCCGCGTCTTGACACGCGACTCCTTGTTCTTGCGTTGCTCCCGATCGCGGCCGCCTGTGAGGCGGGCTCGAGTCAGCGTTCCAGCGCGCCGGTCGCGGAGAATACGACCTCTACCGGCGCCATGGCCACCATGACGGCGCCTGCAGGCAAGCCCGACAGCGCCACTCGAGCGACAGTGGACGCCGTAACCACCGACGTGCGTGCACTGCAAAAGGCGCCGCCGGCCGTTGCCATGGGCAAGCTGCCCGCGCACGAGCAGCTCGTGAACGGAATGCTCACCAATTTCGAATCACGGATCCGCGCCATGCACGTGCAGGCGGATCCGGCGTGGTCCTCCGTCATCGACTCGGTGCGCACCGATCTCGCGCGCCTTCCCGCGATGAAGGCCGAGGCGCTGCCCGGCTTTCTGCCGCAGCATCTGAATCGCGTGATGCGAATCGTCGCATGCATCCAGATGGTCAGGGGCTAGCGCTCACCGCGACCATCCGCGACGCAGCGAAGCCTCTTCGCTCTCCCGCGGATCTCGATCCACTGCTCGAGCGGATCGGTGAGTCGCGCTTCGTCCTCCTCGGCGAAGCATCGCACGGCACCTCGGAGTTCTATCGCTGGCGCACGGCGATCACGCGCAGACTCGTGGAGGAGCGCGGCTTTTCGTTCGTCGCCGTCGAAGGCGACTGGCCCGATTGCTATCGCGTGAATCGGTTCGTGAAGCAGCTCCACGAATCGACGGAAAGCGCGGAGCAGGTGCTGCACGCATTCGCGCGCTGGCCGACGTGGATGTGGGCCAACCGCGAGGTGATCGAGCTCGTTGAATTTCTTCGCGAGCACAACTCGAGACATTCGTGGGACCGGCAGGTGGGCTTCTACGGTCTCGACGTGTACTCGCTGTGGGAATCGATGGCGGCGGTGATCGACTATCTGGACCGCATCGATCCCGCGGCCGCGCAGCAGGCGCGGCGCGCCTACGGATGCTTCGATCGCTTCCACGGCGATGCGGAAGAGTACGCACGCTCGACGGCGCTCACGCCCACCTCGTGCGAGCCCGATGTCGTCAAGATGCTCACGGCGCTCCGCGCCAACGCTCCCGCATATCTCGAGGACGGACGCGACGCCTACTTCGCTGCGGAGCAGAACGCGCTGGTCGCGATCGATGCGGAGCGCTACTACCGCGCGATGATTCGCGGAGGCCCCTCATCGTGGAACGTGCGCGATCATCACATGGTGGACACGCTCAACCGGCTCATGGCGCACCACGGTCCCACCGCGAAGGCGATCGTGTGGGAGCACAACACGCACGTTGGCGACGCGCGATTCACCGACATGGCGCGCGACGGCATGGTGAACGTCGGACAGCTGGTGCGAGACGAGCACGGCGAGGAGGGTGTCGTCATCGTCGGCTTCGCGACGCACCGTGGATCGGTGATCGCCGCGCGCGAGTGGGGCGCGCAAATGGAGCGCATGTCCGTGCCGCCCGCGCGCGAGGGGAGCTTCGAAGATCTCGCCCATCGAAGCGACGCCGGCGATGCGTTCATGCTCTTCGGCGACGAGCTCGAGAAAAATCCCCAGGCGATCGAGCCGCTCGGCCATCGCGCCATCGGTGTGGTGTACAGGGCGAAGACCGAGCAATGGGGTAACTACGTGCCGACGATCGTTCCCTATCGCTACGATGTAACGATGTACATCGACGAGACGAGTGCGGTCGATCCGTTGCACATGCCGGTGGCGGTGACCGGCGACGAGCCGGAGACGTACCCGAGCGGGATGTGAGCACGCACGCGGCGCCTCAGCGCACCGCGTGCACCTCGCTCGCAACGCGGATCATCGCCGCGAGACTCAGCTCGACATCATCGTCCGTCGTCGCCCACGATGACACGCTGATGCGCATCGCGGTGCGGCCGTGCCAGACGGTTCCTCCGCACCAGCAGGTGCCGTCGCTCTGGATCCCTGCGATCACGCGCCGCGTCGTCTCGTCGTCGCCGAAGCTCACGAGCACCTGATTGAGCACGACGTCACTGAGTATCTCGTAGCCCGCCTCGCGCAGCCCGGTCGCGAAGCGCGTGGCCTGGCGACAGTTGCGCTCGATCATCTCCGCGACT
Organism: Gemmatimonadota bacterium; assembly: GCA_028287205.1. Taxonomy (GTDB): domain Bacteria; phylum Gemmatimonadota; class Gemmatimonadetes; order Gemmatimonadales; family Gemmatimonadaceae; genus FEN-1250. The sequence goes on along the minus strand of JAQBQC010000161.1, from coordinate 2,495 downwards.
CCGGACCGCCCCAGCGATGACAGCGCCGCCCACACATCGACACCGCGCGCTCGGCGCGAGAGCTCGGGCGTGTACTCGCACGGTTCACGCTCCGCGCCCTGCACGAGGTACGCGGCGGTCACCGCCGTCGCACCGCGCAGCGCATCTCTGTCGCGACAGATCGCGACGCCGCTATCGTACGGCACGTTGAGCCACTTGTGCGCGTCGAGCGCCCACGAGTCGGCGTTCTCGACGCCGGCCACGAGTGCCGCGCGCTTTGGCGCTGCGGCGGCCCACAGTCCGAACGCGCCGTCCACGTGCACCCATGCGCCCGCCGCCCGCGCGCGGGGAATGAGCTCGGCGATCGGATCCACATCGCCCGTGTTCACGTTGCCCGCCTGCAGGCAGAGGATCGTGCGATCATCGAGCGGCGGCAGCAGCTCGGCGCGCATGCGTCCCTGCGCGTCCGCGGGCACGCGCGTGACGCGGGCGCGACCGAGTCCGAGCATGGCGAGTGCTTTGAGAACGGTGACGTGTACCTCGTCGCCGACAATGACATTGAGCGGCGGTGCGCCGAAGAGTCCCTGTGCCTCAACATCCCATCCCGCGCGCTGGAGAAGCGTGTGTCGCGCGGCGGCGAGGCATGTGAAGTTCGCCATCGTGGCGCCGGTGACGAAACCCGCGGCGCACGCAGGCGGGAGGTGCAGCGCGTCGAGAAGCCAGCGAAGCGCGATGCTCTCGAGCTTGGCCGTGGTTGGCGAGATGACGACGAGCCCTGCGTTCTGATCCCAGGATGTCGCCAGCATGTTCGCGGCAAGCGCGGCGGGCAGCGTCGCGCCGATGACGAATCCGAAGTAGCGACCACCGGCGGACGCGCCGGTGCCGGGAGAGCCGTACTCGTCGAGCTCGCTGAGCACGAGGCTCGGGTCGCGCGGATGCTCGGGCAGGGGGCGATCGAAGTGCACGAGGGCGGCGACGGCATCCGCGCCAGGCGCGACGCTGCGCGAGGGGAGACCTTCGAGATAGGTAGCGGCGCGATTCGCGGCGTCGCCGAGGAGGGAGCGAGTGTTCATGATCGAAATGATGAGAGTTCTCGAGGTCCGCAAAAGTTAAGACAAGTTGGTCTTTTCACGACAGTAACATACCATTATCATGACAGTATCACGGCAAAATAGCCTATTCTTTCGAGATTACGATCGACGTCTGATCGCTCGTGCCATCCTTGGGCCAAAGCACCAGCACATCGCTCTTCGAGTCGGCGAACCAGTACAGCGCTCGCTTGCTCGTGGCGGAGATCCGCCGCGCGCCGGTGTCTTCCGCACCGTGCGCCCGGTAGAACGAATCCACCTTCTCGAACGGATCCGGGGTGACGTACGTCGCCGATGCCTCGACTCCCGATGTCTTCTGGATGAGCGCCTGCGGCGTATCGCGCTTTGCTCCGGGATAGATGGGCGGACCCGGCGCAAGCACGAGCAGCGCCACTGAAGCCAATGCGAGTCGGGCGGCTGAGAGCGACATCCTCATCTCTGGTTTCGGGAGCTTTGGAGCGGGTGGAATACCGGCGAGCTTTCGAGCAGGCGCTATTACCCCGTGTGCGGTGTATCACATAGTGCAGGATCGCACGCCTCTCAAACTACCGTAGCGACAACAATGGCATTCTCGAATCCAGCATTTACCGACAACGCGATCGCTCGCGCCCGCGCGGAAGGCGGCACCGGTGTCATGACCGCCACAGGCGCGGCGTGGAAGTCGCTCGCCCTCGTACTCCTGGCCGCTGCGAGCGCCGGATATACGTGGTATCAACTGCTTCTCGTCCCCGATCGCAACCTCACCGGCATCATCTTCGGTGGCGTGATCGCGGCGTTCATCGTCGCGATGGTCACCACCTTCAAGCCTAACCTCGCGCGGATCACAGCGCCCATCTACGCCGTGCTCGAAGGCGTGGCACTCGGCGGCATCTCGTTCATCTATCAGGGGAAGTTCCACGGAATCCCGCTCATCGCCGTCGCGCTCACCTTCGGCGTGGCTCTCGCGATGCTCGCGCTTTACTCGGCGCGCATCATCAAGGTTACCGATCGGCTTCGCAGCATCATCATCGGCGCGACTGCCGGCATCATGATGTTCTACCTCATCAGCATCGTCCTCAGCTTCTTCCACATCCAGATTCCAGGCGTGTTCGGCTTTGGAACGGTGGGGCTGATCTTCAGCACCGCCATCGTGATCGTGGCGGCGATGAATCTGCTGCTGAACTTCGACATGATCGAGCGTCTCGCCGGCTCGGCGCCCAAGCAAGTCGAGTGGTACGCGGCATTCGGAATGCTGGTCACGCTGGTGTGGCTCTATCTCGAGCTGCTCCGGTGGGCGGCGATCGTGTTCGGCGACCGACGGCGGTAGCAACTCCGCCGGTCACGCCGGCGGAACGTCTTTCTCCACCACCAGCGTATAACGTGCGGTGAGGGCCGCGATCGCGCCGATCGCGACCCACACCGGCATCAACACCGCTCCCACCACGCCGA
>JAQBQC010000158.1 GCA_028287205.1 Gemmatimonadota bacterium | reverse complement strand
TGCGCGCGAGCGCGGAGCGCGTGGCGTGCGCGGGATCCGCCGCGATCACCGCGAGCGATGCGGCCATCGCGTTCATCACGTTGTGATCGCCGAGCAGCGGCAGATCCTCACGCGACAGAATCCGCGCCCCATTCCGGCGAATCTCTCCGCCCGCGCCCGCGCGCACGAAGCGCATCTCGGCGCCTTCGCTCGCGATGCCGAAGCTGCGATGCGCACCGGCCGCGCCCTCGGCCATCGCCATGACGCGCGCATCGTCGGCGTTGAGCACCCACGTCGACTTGTCGCTCGCATTGCGAAAGAGGAGCGCCTTGTCTGCGTAGTACTCAGCGGCGGTCGCGTAGCGATCGAGATGATCCGGCGCGAGGTTCGTGAGCACGCCGACCTGGGGATCCACGCTCGGCGTGTCATGCAGCTGGAACGACGACAGCTCGAGCGCGATCCAGTCCGGGCGATCCTCGCGCAGCGCGATCTCCGTGAGCGGCGTCCCGATGTTCCCCGCGTCGGCCACTCGTTTGCCGAGCGTTCTGAGAAGATGCCCTACGAGCGCCGTGGTGGTCGTCTTGCCGTTGGTGCCCGTGATCGCGATGTAGCGCAAGCCGTCGAGCACGCGCAGCGCCACCTCGATCTCGCTCACGATCGGCACCTGCGCCGCGAGCGCGGCGGCGAGTGGCGGCGCATCGGGTGGCACGCCGGGGCTCGCGACTACGACCGCGGCGCGTGCAATGCGCTCGAGATCGTGCGAGCCGGCGACCGCATCGATGCCGGCGTCGCTCAGCCTCTGCGCACCTGCAGCCGCGTTGGCGTCGCTCGCGCCATCGGACGCGTACACGCGTACGCCCTCTCGCGCGAGCAGCAGCGACGCATTCACACCGCTTCGCCCGAGTCCGATCACGGCAGCCTCGCCCGACTTCCACTCCGCTGGGATCATCGCAGCTTGAGCGTGCTGAGTGCCACGAGGGCGGACAGGATTCCGAGAATCCAGAAGCGCACCACCACCTGCGACTCCGGCCACCCCTTGAGCTCGAAGTGATGATGCAGCGGTGCGCGCAGAAATATTCGATGCGCCTTCGCGTAGTCCACGCCATGACGGGAGCGCCGGTACTTGAACACGCTGCGCTGCACGATCACCGACACGGTTTCCGCCGCGAAGACGGCGCCCACGAGCAGCAGCAGGAACTCCGACTTGAGCAGGATCGCGACGGCGCCGAGCGCGCCACCCAGGGCGAGCGAGCCGGTGTCGCCCATGAAGACTTCCGCGGGGTGCGTGTTGTACCAGAGGAAGCCGATGAGGGCCCCGAGCAGCGACATGCAGAACACCGTCAGCTCGCCCGAGCCGCGCAGATAGTAGATCTGCAGATACTGGCTCGCGTCGAAGCGGCCGATGAGATAGGCGAAGATCGCAAAGGTCGCGAACGCGATCGCCGAGAGTCCGGTGGCGAGACCGTCGAGTCCATCGGTGAGATTCACGGCGTTGCTCGTGCCCGTGAGCACGAAGGCGACCCATGGCACGTAGAGCCACGCGAACACCGGCACCACGAGCACGTACTTGTAGAACGGCAGCGTCGTCGAGGCGCCCGGCAGATTCGACAGCGGCGAGAGCCAGAGCGCGACACCGAGCGCGATCCCGATCGTGATCTGCCCAACGAGCTTGTAGCGCTCGACGAGTCCCTCGTTCTTCTTCCCTTCCCGCTGCTGCTTGAGCTTCAGGTAGTCATCGATGAAGCCGATGCATCCCATCCACGCGGTGACGAGCACCGCGACCCAGACGTAGCGATTGTTGAGACGCGCCCAGAGGAGCGTGGGCACGAGCCCCGCGATGAGGAAGATCACTCCGCCCATCGTTGGCGTGCTCGATTTTTCCTGATGGCTGTCCGGCGTCCCGGCGCGAATCACCTGGCGCACCTTCATTGCGCGCAGCCGCCGAATCACGAACGGACCGACGACGAACGCCATCAACAGTCCCGTCACGGCCGCGGCGGCCGATCGGAAAGTGATATAGTTGAAGACATTGAAGATGATGCAGAGTCGGCAGCGGCCGACGAGAGGCGTGAAGAGATCGTAGAGCACTAACGATTTGCCCACTCGGTGAGAGGTGGAACGAGACGCTCGAGCTTTACGCCGCGCGAGGCCTTGAGGAGGATGACAGCGTTCGGTGCCAGCCGTGGCTCGAGCGCCGTCCAGAGCTCCTCGACATCCTCTGCGATGACGACGCGCGGATCGGCACCGCCCACTGCGCGCAGCGCCTCGCCAATCTCGCCCATTCCGGCCACAATCTCTACCGGCGACGCCAGTGCCGCGCGTGCGACCTCCTCGTGGAGGCGTGACGCGTGCACCCCGAGCTCGCGCATGGAGCCGAGCACCGCCACCCGCTGCCGCCCGGATCCGCTGCCCGCGAGCACATCGATCGCGGCGCGCATCGAGGCCGGGCTGGCGTTGTACGCGTCGTTGATGAGCGTCGCGCCCCCCTTCCCGATCGGCGCCACCTCCATGCGCATGGACGGGAAGGTCGCGCGAGCCATGCCGCGCGCCGCGTCCTCGATCGAGAGCCCGAGCTCGCGGGCGACCGCGAGCGCGAGCATGGCGTTGCGAAGGTTGTGCGCGCCGCGCGCGGGCGGTCGCACGCGGACGCCGTCGATCTCGATCTCGCCCACGCCATCT
>JAQBQC010000120.1 GCA_028287205.1 Gemmatimonadota bacterium | reverse complement strand
ATACAGGTCGAGGGATCGCAGCACCGGCATTTTCGCTTTGAGCTGAACCATGATGCGCCGGTCGTCATCCGTCACCCAGATGAGCGCCTCGCCGCCTTCGGCGAACAGTCCGCCCGACTTGATGATCGGCTGCAGGACGATCGTGTTGAAGGTGCCTGCATCCAACTTCACACGCTCCTTGCGCAGCACCTTCACAATGACCGGATTGTTGTCGGGTCGGAAGTAGCGGCTGTACGTGTACGTCTGGCCGACCTCGAGCGGAACCGTTCGCACGAAGTAGAAAAACGACACATCGTCGAGCGGCTCGGGAACGCTCTGCCGTTCCTCGACGCCGCGCTGATGCATGCGCGCGCGGTCAGGGTAGAAATCGAAGTAGCGCTCGGCGTGATAGCTCGCCTCGTTGAGTTTCTGAATGAACCGGTGCGAGGTGGCGGTGGCCGGCTCGAACCAGCTTTCGAGGCGGTCATTCACTTTGACGAAAAGGAACCCGCCCTTGATGCTGAAGACCGAGTGGTAGGTATGGCGGCCGTTGATCGTCAGGGTGTCATCGATCACGAGGCTGCCGCTTCCGACCTTCGCGCCACCGACCGCGAGATCATACTCCAGCTTTTCGCCCGGCCCGTACGAACGCGGAGCGGAAGTTGGCTGCGCCGATTCGGTCATGGGTGATGCGGGCGTGTCCTGCTGCGCGCGCGCGGTCGTTGCTGCAAGCGAAAGTATGGCGATGACCCCCATGGTGCGGGCGATCCGCCCGCGGACCATCACGTAGGCACCTGGCTGCGACGCGCACGGTGGGCAACGCCGTAGCGGTAGAGTGCCATGGCGTCCGGAAACCACCGAACCCGTGTCTCGCGCGGACGAAGATCGTAGCGCGGCTCGAGCGGCACGGATTCGAGCCGGCGGCAGAACTTCGCGGCCTTCACGAGCAGCTCCACGTTCGCGGCCCATCCAGCGCTCTCGACGATCGGCGCATCACCCGACTGCTTGATCACGTCGCGAATCACCGCGATGCGATAGAGGCGGAGCGTGCCGAGCGGATCGGCAACGCCGTCGACGCGAACGTAGCGGCGCATGAGCCAGGGCGCGATGCGGCGAAGGCGGCGAATCTCCTTCGGAGCGGATGGTGCGGCTGGGCCAGCCTCGACGACGACGCAATCGACGCCTCCATCGAAGCGCTTCGCGAGCTCGGGCAGATCTTCGGGGCGGTCGGTGAGATCGCCCTGCATGACGATCATCGCATCGCGGCGAGGATAGCGCGTAGCCTTCGCCGCAGCGCGCGCGAGCGTGTCGAGGGCGGCGCCGTAGCCGGCGCGCGTGTCGTTGCGGAGCACGGTGAGGGGGAGCACCTTCTCGTACCGGCGCAGCGTCTCCTCGGTGCCATCGGTGCTGCCGTCATCGAGCGCGATGATCTCGTACTCGCGTGGATGCGCCTCGAACACTGTCCGGATGCGCCACAGGAGCAGCCCGACCGTGGGCGCTTCGTCGAAAGCAGGAATGCATATGTACAACATGATGATGAATGATACACATGGCGGGGGTGTGGTTCCGAGTGGAAGCCACTGAATCGCAAGATGGCGCACCACTGAGGCAAAGGGAAAGCCCGGCGTTGCCGCGGCGTCTCTGGCGCGTTAGCCTGTACGCTACGTAGCCGCTCTCTGCGGCCCTCCCTCACCATTGGAGTTGCTCATGGGTCGCAGCGCGGTGCTGCTGCTCATCGTGGCTGCCGGTTGTGCATCGCCGCCACGATCCGAGGTTCCTCCCGCGCCAGCGCGCACGGCCACTGCCACGATGGCGGAGGATCTGCATCGCGACCTGTTCGCGTTCGCCGACGATTCCATGCTTGGCCGCAGCGCGGAGACTCCGAATGCCGCGCGTGCTGCACGCTTCATCGCGGCGCAGCTGCAGGCCGCGGGCATCGCTCCCGCAGGCGACAGCGGCGGCTACCTCCAGCGCGTGCCGCTCTCGCGCACCTTCGTGCGATCGGCCTCCTTCACCGTCACATCGCCAACGGGTCGCACATCACTTCCGTTCGGCTCGCATCTCCTGCCCGTGCCATCGCTCGGTGAGGGGCTGCCGCTGCCGGTGCTCGAGGCGAGGGGCGACCTCGTGTTCGCTGGATATGGACTTTCGGCTCCGGGATTCGGCCGGAACGATCTGGCCGGGCTCTCGCTCGTGGACAAGATCGTGGTGTTCGTCAACGATGCCCCACCCGGCCTCGACTCCGCACGCAAGGCCGCGTTGCGCGATCCACGAGCGCTGGGCGATCGACTCGGCGCCATCATGGAGCGACACCCAGCCGCGATCATCGTGCTTTTCACCGGCCGGCAGGCGAATGAGCTTCCGGCACTTGCAGCAGGGCTCACGGATTCGTCGCTGCGCCTGCAGCCGTCGCTGGAAGGCCCGCGCGTGTTGCCGATGGTGCTCTTCGGAAGCACGAAAGACGCCGCGGCGCTGCTCCCGGCTGGATGGCCGCGCAACGATCGCTCGCGGCCACTCGATGGCCGCTCGTTCGCGGGGAAGGTGGATCTCGTGCAGGACGGTGTGTCGACGTACAACGTGGTCGCGGTGATTCCGGGCTCCGACTCGGCGCTCGCGCACTCGTACGTCGCGTTCGGCGCGCACCTCGATCATATCGGCATTCAGCCGGCGGAGCATGGGGACTCGATCGCGAATGGCGCGGACGACGACGGATCGGGGAGCATGGCGCTCATCGAGATGGCGAAGCGCGCGCAACGCGAGCCGCATCCAAGGCGTTCGCTGCTTTTCGTGTGGCACACCGGTGAGGAGCTCGGACTGTTCGGCTCCGAGTGGTTCACATCGCACCCGACGGTGCCGCTCGACTCCATCGTTGCGCAGCTCAATGCCGACATGATCGGGCGCAACGATCCCGACTCCCTCTATCTCATCGGGCCTCGCTCCGCGCCGAATGGGCAGAGCAGTGTCCTCGGTGCGGTCGTCGATTCCGTCAACCAGGCGTCGAGCCGGCCCTTTCTGATCAATCGCGATTGGGATGCGCCCTCGCATCCGGAGCAGCTGTACTACCGGAGCGATCATTACAACTACGCGAAGCACGGCATTCCGATTGTGTTTTTCACCACCGGGTTACATCCCGATTATCACAAGGTGACCGATTCACCGGACAAAATTGACTACGACAAGCTCTCGCGCGTCGCGACGCTGATCCTGCAAATCGGAACGGCGGTCGCAAACTCTCCAACCCGCCCCCTTCCGGCAGCGCTCTTGCGATAGAGTCTACCCGAGTAACGCGCGCCTCGTGTAGTCGTCACCCACAGAAGGGGCGAATCAGAGGCGCCACCGCGGTGTATTGAACTCGGATACTCAGGGGGACGCATGCTGCTCGGTAACGTACGCTCATCGCTCACCAGAGACGACGCCCAGTTGGCGCTTCGCCTGCTCGCGCATGGTGAATCGCGCGAGCTCGATGCGGCCGAGATGCGTTTGCGGGAAGAAGGGATCGACGCGATTCTGGACGATCCGCGTCTGCTTCCGGCCATCATCGAGTCGCGCGCCGGCATGCAGGTGTCCGTGCGTCTGTTCTGGTACGTCGCCGTGCGTCGAGCGCTGTGCCGCGTTGGCGAGGAAGATCGCGCGCTGGCGGATTACGTCGCCGCGATCCTGCTGCACTTCGGCGCGCGTGGAAGGGCCGAGCGCATTTCGGAAACGGACGACCAGCTGTTCAACACGCTCGCGGAGCTGATGGGCGAGGTCGACACGCCGGATGCGCGGCGCAGCTTTCTCGTGCGACAGCAGCTGGGCAACTTCGCGCTGTGGTCGAGCGGGATGTTTCCGGACCGCATCGAGCACAAGCGCTGGCGGCGCGGCGGTCCGGATCTCGACTACTTCGAGGAAATGGGGAGGCGCGGCTTCACGCTCGCGGCGGAGCATCGTCTCGCGCAGGAGCATGGGCTCGACGCGCTGCTGCGCGTTGCCGCGAGCCGCTTCGCCGCGCTCCGCTGTGCGCTGAACGAGGTGAGCGACACGCTCATGTTCCCGCATATCAACTCTCCCGAGCGGCTGATGCGCCAGGTGCGCGCAGAGGCGGCCTGGCGCTGGGTTTCGTAGCGCGCGACACGCGCGCGCCGCGCTTGCGAACCCATGTAGCGGCTCCCTATCGTACGCGATGATACGGCGCATCGAACTGAGCGTGCGAGACGAAGACTCCCTAGCTGTCGGCCGGATTACACGATGCTGAACGATCAGGCATCGCGTGCACGCGCGCGCATGATGCGCGAAGCGCTCGTGGACGCGAAGGTCGGACTGTCGCAGAGTCGCGCGGCGCGCGACGGTGTGAGCGCGCAGCTGGAGCGTGAGCGCACGGAGCTTGCTACGGTGCGCAGACGCGGTCAGCTGGCCGCAGGGATCAACGACGCGGAGACAGTGCGGCTCGCCACGGAATATGAGCGCAGGCACACGGAGCGCATTGTGGTGCTCGAGAAGAAGCTGGCGGCGCTCGAACAGGAAGTCGCGCTCGTCGAGCGGGAAACGGCAGAGATGACGGCGCAGCTCAAGCGCCTCACGGGGGCCGGCGATGCGGGCGCGCGCGCGGCTCCCGACGCCTCGGCAGATACCGCGGAAGAAAATCCGGAAGCCGCCGATCTCTCCGAGCTCGACGCGCTTCGTCGCTCCTCGGATCGTTCGGCACGCGATGCCGACGCAGAACGTCGTCTGGCGGATTTGAAGCGCCGGATGGGCAAGTAGCCTCTCCCACGGTGCAACCGGCAGCAGAGAGCTTCCATCGCGCGATGCGCTTCGCATGTGCGATGGCGGCGCTCGCGCTTTGCCTCGCGCCGCGCGCCCGCGCGCAGGCGGGGAATGCGGTGCCGTGCGAAGGGCAGATCATCAGCGACGTCCAGGTGCAGACGCGGCCGCCGTACTATCCGCGACACGGAAAGTGGTGGGAGTCGCCGGTGGCGATTCTGAGCTCGATCCACACGAACACGAAGCCGGAAATCGTGCGCCGCTTCCTGATCGTCGCGCCGGGGGAACCCTGCGACGACCACCGGCGCAGCGAGTCCGAGCGCCTGCTGCGCGCACAGCCGTTCATCGCGAGCGCATCGGTGAGGGCCTACGACGACGGTAACGGCGGCGTCATCATCGTCGCGCAGACCACGGACGAGCTCACGACCATCGTCGACGGTGGCACGTCTGCGACCCGGCCGTATCTCGCGTCGCTGACCTTGGGCGACGCGAACCTCATGGGTGACGCGAAGTACGTGTCGGCGCACTGGGCGCACGGTAAATATCGCGACTACTTCGGCGCCAACTACACCGACTATCAGTTTCTGGGACGCCCGTGGCGTCTCGATCTGCAGGGGCTGCGCGGCGACGCCGGGATCAGCAACTGGCTCGTTGGCGCCGCGCATCCCTTTCTGACGGATGAGCAGCGCTTCGCATGGCGCGTCGTCGCGCTCGACCATCAGGATCTCTATTCCTTCCGACGCTCCAACGACACGTCGGCGATCATCGACTTCGCGCGCAAGTTCGTGGACGTGGGAGGGGTCGTCCGCCTCGGACAGCCGGGGCGATTGAGCTTGTTCGGCATGAGCATCTCGAGCGAAGACGATAGCCCGTCGCTGCCGCCGGAGCCGACACCCGGCGTACCATACGACACGCTGATGCAGATTCTCGGTCGCCACAAGAACGCGCGACTCAACCTGCTGTGGGGTATCCGCAGCATCGACTTCATACGCGTCGAACGTTTTGACGCGCTCACCGCAGCGCAGGACATGCAGGCCGGGTTCCAGCTCGGCACGCTCCTGGGACGGAGCCTGCAGGTGCTCAACTCGACGGACGACGACATCTTCCTCGCCTCGAATCTGTACGCAGGGGCCGGCAACAAGCGCACGTTCGCCTATCTGCAATCGGCGGTGGAAGGGCGCAACAGCTACACGAACCAGCAATGGGATGGGATCGTGGCCAGCGCGCGCATCACGATGTATCAGCGATTGATGGGGTCGCACACGCTGGTGGGCTCTGTCGACTGGGCGGGGATTTGGCACCAGCGCGTGCCGGTGCAGCTCACGCTTGGTCAGTTCGACGGTGGTGTGCGCGGCTA
>JAQBQC010000450.1 GCA_028287205.1 Gemmatimonadota bacterium | reverse complement strand
TCTTCGGCTACCTGAACTACGCGCTCGGCGTTGGGCTCGTGTTCTGCTGGCTCGCGCTCTGGTATCCGCGCCGGGCGAACGCGACGTGGCGCGCGCGCATCCTGCTCGGGCTCGGCGCGATGCTCCTCTTTTTCGTGCACCTCACCGCGCCGCTGCTCGTGCTCGTGGTGATTTTCACGGATTGGGGGCTGGCCGTGATCGGCGAGGACGAGCTGCTTCCGCCGCGTGAGTGGCGCCTCTTCAATTCGCGCCTGCCGACGATTCTCACGGTGCTCGTCTCGGTCGCGATCGTGTGGGCGGGAGCGAGCTACTCGAGCTGGAACGACGTTGGGCCGCCGGGCGAATACATCTTCCGCCCGCTGAGCAACAAGCTGATCGCCTTCACGTCGCCGTTCTATTCCGTGTCGATCGTTGCGGCGGCCGTGATGTCGATCGGATGGCTCGCATCGCTCGTGGCGATGTTCTATGCGCGCCGCGGGAGGTACAGGATCGACTCGCTCGCAGCGAGCGCGATCATCATGTTCGTGCTGTACCTGCTCTTCCCGAAATCGATTCCCGGCGCGGGCGCGGTGGACATCCGCTGGCTGTGGGGCGGCTACCTGCTGCTCTTCTGCGCACGGCAGCGCGGCCCGGAGCCAGAGCCCCGCAAGCTGCTCCTGGTACCGTTCGCCGCGTGCGTGCTGCACACGGCCGTGGTCGGATACACGGCGATCAAGGTCGACCGCGACCTCGATCGATACCAGGCGGCGCTCGCGCACGTGCCGCCCGGAACGAATCTCCTTCCGCTGGGCGATGGCATCAAGATGTACGGGCGCGTGCAGGTGATGCGCCATTTCGTGCTGTGGCACACGCTGAATGCGCGTGGGCGAGCGCCCGGACTGTTCAACTACAAGGACGCGAGCGAGCAGGATCCGCTCAACCACCATCTCGCGCACTTCATCGAGCCGACGCACCTGTATCTCGCGGATGACCTGTGGGGAAAGCCCGACAACATGCCCGGCCTTCCCTGGGCACGGATCGACAGCGAGTACGACTACATCCTGCAGACGGCGGGCGGCAGCCGCGTGCAGGCGTACCTGCGCAAGCACGCCGACCAGCAGTGGGCGGACGGACCCTTCATTCTCTACAAGGTGCGGAAGCAGTGAGAGACGGACCGCTCGCGATCTGCTACGGCACGAGGCCGCAGGTCATCAAGGCCTCGATGCTCATCGAGGCGAGCGCGCAGCGATGGGCGCTCGTGACGGTGGATACCGGCCAGCACTACGACTACGCGCTCAACGAAGTGTTCTACGAGCAGCTCGGCGTGCGAAAGCCGGATCACTTTCTGGAGGTCGGCTCGGCGGCCCATGCGGTGCAGACGGCGCACGTGCTGACGCGCGCAGCCGCGGTGTTCGAGGAGGCAAAGCCGAGGGCGGTGGTCGTCATCGGCGACACCAACAGCACGCTCGGCTGCGCGCTCGCGGCGGTGCAGATGCACATCCCGATGGTGCACGTGGAGGCGGGACTCCGGTCGAACGACCGCGCGATGGCGGAGGAGATCAATCGTCGCGTGGTGGATTCGGTGGCAGACCTGCTGTGCGCGCCGAGCGAGTCGGCGAGCGCGCAGCTGGAGCTGGAGCATCAGTGGGGAACGGTGGAGAACACGGGCGACATCGCGCACGACGTGCTGAAGCGGAATCTGTCGAGGGCGATCGCGCCGGCGGACGTGGAGGGGTGGCCGTTGAAGGCGGGCGAGGCATTCGCGATCGCGACGCTGCACAGGGCGGAGCTCACAGGGAGCGCGGAGTCGCTCGCGGCGATGATGGGTGCGCTGCGCGCGCTGCCGCTGCCGGTGGTGCTTCCCGCGCACCCGCGCGTGCGCGATGCCCTCGCGAAGCTCGGCATCGCATCGGGCGGGATGCTGCACATCATGTCACCACTCGGTTACTTCGAGATGATCGGCGCGATCCGCGATGCGGCGATCGTGATCACGGACTCGGGCGGCGTGCAGCGCGAGGCGTACTGGATGGGCACGCGATGCATCACGATTCGTACGGAAACGGAGTGGCACGAGACGGTGGCGCTCGGCGCGAACACGCTCGTGTCGCCGCGAAGAGCGGGGGAAGAGCTCGTGCCGGCGGTGAAGAGGCGCCTGGCGAGCGGCGCCGCGTGGGACAACGGTGCGTACGGCGCGGGCGATGCGGCGGTGCGGATCACGGACGCGATCGCGGCGATGGAGCTAGGGGTTTAGGCGCTTCTCGAGCAGCCCGTGCTCGCGATTCGAGCTTCAGCTGCTTTTGTCCGTTAGTGTCCGTTCAATTCATATCATCAGATTGTCGGGAGCCTGCCGCTCGGGCGGGCACCAACAAGATGAAAACGAATTAAACGAATTAAACGGATTAAACGGATTAAACGGATTAAACGGATTAAACGGATTAAACGGAGAAACCTCGACTTGGCCGTTTCCGTCACTGTCCGTTAGTGTCCGTTCAATCCGTATCAAAATTGTTAGCGCTTGCGTGGGCGCAATCGCGGACCTCGTACGGGAACTTCCGCTCGGGCGGGCACTAACAGTGTGAGATGGTGATCTCAACCGGTGAGTGCAACACATTGCATCTTCACCGGAGGAGAGCATGAGACGGCTATATCATCAGTTCTCAGCGAGTGAGCTCGAGAGCGTGTGGCAGCGATGGAAGCGCGGCGAGCCGAACCTGCAGATTGCTAAGGCGCTGGGTTTCGCGCCCGCGTCGGTGTGGTGGCAGATTCGGCATCGAGGGGGACTCGCACCCACGCCGCGGCGGCGAGCGGAGCGGGCGCTCAGTCTCCGGGAGCGCGAGGAGATTTCGCGTGGCGTGGCGACGGCCGAAGGGGTCCGGAGTTTAGCGCGCCGCTTAGCCCGTGCGCCGTCGACCATCAGTCGCGAGATTCAGCGCCATGGAGGGCGAGCGCGCTATCGAGCGAATGAGGCGGACCAAGCCGCGTGGGCTTCGGCGCGTCGGCCCAAGCGGTGTCGCTTGGTGCTGGAGCGGCGACTGCGGCGCGTGGTCGAGCAGAAGCTCGGGCTCGACTGGGCGCCGCAGCAAATCGCGGCGTGGCTCGTGAGCACCCATCCCGACGACCCGGCGATGCACGTGTCGCACGAGACGATCTATCGCGCGCTGTATGTCCAGGCACGCGGCGCGTTCAAGCGCAACTTGATCGCGCATTTGCGCCGGGGCGCGCGCTATCGACGGCCGCGCGCCGCGACGAACGCGAGGCGAGGCCGAATCCTGGACGCAGTCTCAATTGCCGAGCGTCCCCCGGCAGCGGACAGTCGCGCGATCCCTGGGCACTGGGAAGGAGATCTGCTCATCGGGAAACGCGGGACCCAAATCGTCACGCTCGTCGAGCGACAGTCGCGCTTCGTGCTGCTCATCCGTGTGCCAGCGGTGGACTCGGCGACCGTCGTCGCCGCGCTCGCGCGCCGGGTGCAGCAGTTGCCGAAGGCCCTGCGACAATCGTTGACGTGGGACCGCGGCAAGGAGATGGCGCAGCATGCCCAGTTCACGATCGCGACGGATGTGCAGGTGTACTTCTGC
>JAQBQC010000087.1 GCA_028287205.1 Gemmatimonadota bacterium | reverse complement strand
TGCTCCGCAGGCACGGACGCCGGGTCAGAACCATCATCACGGCGAAATCGCTCTAGCACATCGGGCGCGCTTGTGATGGCCGCGCACGCGCGCTCTTATTTGTAGCTGTTCTCCACGCGTGCCCTGCGCCGCCGCCTGCGTTGCCGGCATGCTCGCCATTGCCTCCTGCCCACTGGCTCAGAATGAAGAAGCTTGCGCTCCTGCTTGCCGCCACCACGCTTTCCTGTGCGCACGAACGCGCATCGAACCCCGATGCCGCTCGCTGGGAAAGGCAGGCGGCCGGCATCTCCATCGTGCGCGATGACTGGGGCATTCCCCACATCCATGGAAGAACGGATGCGGACGCGGTGTTCGGGATGGTGTATGCGCAGGCGGAGGACGACTTCAAGCGCGTGGAGACGAACTACATCAACGCGATGGGACGCCTGTCCGAAGCCGAGGGCGAGGGCGCGATCTACCGCGACCTGCGAATGAAGCTCTTCATCAATCCCGACACGCTCAAGGCGGACTACGCGAAGAGTCCCGAGTGGCTGAAGTCGCTGATGGTCGCCTGGGCCGATGGGTTGAACTTCTACCTCTACAAGCATCCGTCAGTGAAGCCGCGCGTGATCACGCACTTCGAGCCGTGGATGGCGCTCTCCTTCACCGAGGGAAGCATCGGCGGCGATGTGGAGGATGTGTCGATACCGAAGCTCCAGGCGTTCTACGGCGACTCGTCCGCCGCACGCATGTTCGCGTCGCTCCCGTTCCATTTCCCGGAGCCATCAGGCTCGAACGGAATTGCCATCGCACCTTCGAACACGACCGGTCATCACGCACTGCTGCTGATCAATCCGCATACGTCATTCTTCTTTCGCGCCGAGCTGCAGATGACGAGCGACGAAGGGCTGAACGCCTACGGCGCCTCGACGTGGGGACAGTTCTTCGTGTACCAGGGCTTCAACGCGCGCACCGGCTGGATGCACACATCGAGCGGCGCCGATGTCGTCGACGAGTATGCGGAAGCGATCGTGAAGAAGGGCGACAGCCTTTTTTACAAGTACGGCGCCGAGCTGCGCCCGCTCACCGTCGAGAAGATCGCGATTCCGTTTCACACGGCCACGGGCATGCAGACGAGAACGTTCACCGTCTATCGGACGTTTCACGGCCCGATCGTTCGCTCCGCTGGGGGCAAGTGGATCAGCGTTCGGCTCATGAACGAGCCCGTGAAGGCGCTCACGCAGTCGTACTCGCGCACGAAGGCCACGAGCTACAAGACCTTTCGCGAGACGATGGAGCTGCACACGAACTCGTCGAACAACACCATCTTCGCGGATGCGGATGGCGACATCGCCTACTTCCACGCGAATCACGTTCCGATTCGCGATACGCACTTCGATTGGCGCAATCCGGTGGACGGGAGCAATCCCGCCACGGACTGGAAGGGAGTCACGGCCATCGACAGCAGCCCGCACCTGCTCAATCCTGCCAACGGCTGGCTCTACAACTCCAACAACTGGCCCTACTCCGCCGCCGGCCCGTATAGCCCGAAGAAGGCCGACTATCCGGCGTACATGGATCAGGGCATCGAGAGCCCGCGTGGCGTGCACGCGATTCGCGTTCTCTCCAACAGGAAGGACTTCACGCTGCAGTCGCTCATCGATGCGGCGTACGACAGCTACCTGCCCGCGTTCGCGGATCTGATCCCGACATTGATCAAGGCGTACGACCAGACGCCGGCATCGGACCCGGCGAAGGCAAAGGTCGCGGAGCAGATCGCGGTGCTGCGCGGCTGGGACTATCGGTGGGCGGTGTCGTCCGTGCCGACGACGCTGGCCAGCTACTGGGGCGATGAGCTCGGGCGCCGCGTGCACGCGGATGCGGATGGCGAGGACATGTCGATCTATCAGTACATGGCCACGCGAACGTCCGCGCACGAGAAGCTCGACGCGCTCGCGACCGCGTCGGACTCGCTCGCGAAGAATTTCGGCACGTGGAAGATGCCGTGGGGTGAGGTCAATCGCTTTCAGCGCCTCACCGATGACATCGTCCACCCGTTCGACGATGCGGCGCCGAGCATACCGGTGGGCTTCGCGTCGGCGCGCTGGGGCTCGCTCGCGTCGTTCGGCGCGTGGGAGCGCGAGAACACGAAGAAGATCTACGGCACGGGCGGCAACAGCTTCGTGGCCGTAGTCGAGTTCGGCGACAGCGTACGCGCGCGGGCGATTACGGCGGGTGGCGAGAGCGGCGACACGGCGTCCAGGCACTTCGACGATCAGGCGCTGCGCTACAGCAAGGGCGATCTGCGCCAGGTGTACTTCTATCCATCGCAGCTCGTGGGTCACACGGAGCGCACGTACCATCCAGGGAGCTGAGCCGTCGCCGGCGAGCGCATCCGTAACGATCTCGCGCTCGACAGGAAAGGGTATGGAGCAATCCGCAAACGCATCGCATGTTGCGGCATGAGGGAGCGATGATCGAGCCGCCGGCGGTGCCGGGTGTTGTGCATCTGCGCAGCAGGCAGCGCGCGAAGATCACGGCCGATCGTCTCGCGGAAGCGGTGCGCGCACACGGGCTCACGCTGTTCGCGCGCATCGATTTCGCGAGCGACGCCGAGGCGGCGGGGCTCTTGCTCCCTCCGATGATACAGCTCGTGTTCGGAAACCCGCGCGCGGGCACGCCGCTGCTGGAAGCGAATCCGGCCGTCGGTCTGGCTCTCCCGCTTCGCGCGCTTGCGTGGGAAGACGCCGAGGGTCACAGCTGGTTGAGCTACGAGACGCCCGAGGCGTTGGTTGCACGCTTCTCGTTGCCGCCAGCATTGTTGGCCAATATCGCCGGGCTGCGCGCGCTCTGCGAGGCGGCGGCGTCCTAGCCGCAACATCAACCTTTCACGCAGAACACACATGTCGATTGCAGAGCTGCTCGTGCCGGAGTTCGATCACGAGATTGCCGTCACCCGCCAAGTACTCGAGCGCGTTCCGGATGATCGTGGCGAATGGAAGCCTCACGCAAAGACGTTCCCAATGGCGCACCTCGCGCAGCTCGTCGCGCGCCTTCCCGGCTGGGTGCCGATGATGTTCGACCGGTCCGAGCTCGACATCAGTCCCACGAGCGGACCGAAGTTTCCCGGCTATTCCATCGAGAGGACGGCGACGCTGCTCGCGGAATTCGATCGCAATGCAGCCGCCGGACGCGCGGCGCTCGCTGCGGCCACCGACGATGCCATGCGTGAGCCGTGGACCCTGAAAAAAGCGGGAAGCGTCCTTCTCACCGACAGCCGCTACCAGATGCTGCGCTCGATGGTGCTCAACCATCTGATTCACCATCGCGCTCAGCTGGGCATGTACCTGCGGCTCACGGATCAGAAGGTACCGCAGATGTACGGCCCTACTGCGGACGAATGACCACTCGTATGAGCACGTCACGCGCACTCTGAAATCGATGCATTAGCTTATTGAAATTCGCTCACGGGGCCTCGGTGGGGTCCGCTGCTCACAATGCTTCACATAGGAATACGCCTTGACTACGCGCGCCGCCGGTCCCTTCGAGGTCAAGCTCGCACCACTACCGACTGCGTGGGCAACGGATCAATCGCCGCTTGCCCGGATGTCGATCGACAAGAAGTTCACGGGCGACCTCGAGGCGGCGAGCCAGGGCGAGATGTTGTCCGCGGGCACCGCGGTGAAGGGGTCGGCCGGCTACGTCGCGATCGAGAAGGTGACCGGCACGCTGCACGGTCGCGAAGGCTCCTTCATCCTCCAACACAACGCCACGATGAACCGCGGCGCGCCATCGCTCTCGATCGCGGTGGTCCCCGATTCAGGCACCGGCGCGCTCACGGGCATCGCCGGCACAATGCAGATCATCATCGAGAACAAGCAGCACTCGTACACCTTCGACTACTCACTCGACGGCGCGCCCTGAGCGCTGGCCAGCGCCGAACAGCATCGCAATTCCCTTCGCAGGAGCGTTTCATGGATGAAGACGCCTTCAACCTTTCCATCCGCAAGTTCCTCAAGCATTTCGGCGTGACCGCGCAGCGCGAGATCGAGAACGCGGTCCGCAAGGCGATCGATGAAGGCAAGCTGCGCGGAGACGAGGCGGTGCCCGTGCGCGCCACGCTCGTCGTCGACGGACTCCTTCGCGACTTCCACATCGATGGCACGGTCACCCTTTCGGCAGCCCCGGCGGCACCGGCATCGTAGCCACGTCGCCGCCGCACGGCGCGCGCATGCTGCCGCTCGCCACGATCGGATATCAGGGCGCGACGCCGGACAGCTTCAGGCGCGCGCTCGAGGACGCGCGCATCGAGCTGCTCGTCGACATTCGCGCCGTGGCCAGCTCGCGCCGGCCCGGCTTCTCGAAGACGAAGCTCGCGGCAAGCGTCGAGGATGCGGGAATCGACTACCTGCACCTGCGCGCACTCGGAACGCCGGCCGATGGGCGCGCGGCCGCTCGCTCCGGCAAGCACGCCGTGATGCGCACGATCTTCCTCGCGCACATGGCGACGCCCGATGCGCAGGCCGCGCTGGACGATCTCGCGCAGCTCGTTCGCTCCGGGCGACGGGTATGCCTGCTCTGCTTCGAGGCCGATCCCGCGCACTGCCATCGCAACATCGTCGCCGCGATGCTCGCCGAGATGCTTCCGCTCGAGATCACGCATCTCATCCCTGATGCGGATCCCCTCTACTAGGCCGGAAGCTGAACGCTAGGGCGCCGTCTCGTTCGTGAGCGGCTTCACGTCCGCGCGAACGGGAGGAGCTGAGCGCGCGGCGACCGAGCCGGTCGCGCTCACACGCGCGAACAGCTGTGATGTCGACATTCGCTCCCACGCGACGTGCCAGCTGTAGATGCCGCGATCGTACTTCGCGCCGGAGTACCACAGCGTCACCACATCGGTGGTCGCATCGAGGTCCACTGTCGCGCGGTAGACGACATCCCTGAGCTCTTCGCTCGCGCCCCTCAGCAGCACCGGCGACCGATACGACGTCCAATGCAACCCGTCGGCGCTCGTCGCCAAGCGAAGTCTGTCCGTGGTGCATCCCCCCGGGATCTTCACCGGATACACCGCCCAATACTCGTTGCGAGAAGGCATCCACTCGACATCGATGTGCCAGGGAAAGCCATCGGGGTCGCTCAGCGACGCCGCCTCCGGAGGGGACCAGTGCTCGCCGTCCGTCGACCGCCGGAGCTCGACCGTCGTCGTCGCGGCACCGCAGCCGAGGCTTCCGGAATTGACGCTCCACATCAGCCACTGCGTTGCGCTGCGGCGCACGATCGTGGGCGACACGATGAGGTGATTGGTCGCGTGCACCGTCAGCACCGGCACGCTCCAGATCACACCGTCGGACGACCGAATCATCCAGATCTCGTTCTCGTGCGTCACGCGGCGATAGTAGATGCGAAGCTCGTTCGCATCCGGATCGTAGACCATGTCGGGATCCGAGAGGTATCCGCCGTCATTCGGCTTCGCGAGCGGATTGGTCACTCCTCCAGGCACCGTCCAGGCGGCGCCTGTGCTTCCGGCATAGAGCGAGGGATTCTCGTAGGAGGCGTCGCCACCGGGATACGGCGTGGCCACGAGCCGAAACGGGCTGCCGTTCCGCGAGGAAGGAAGACGCGCGAAATCCGGATGCACGGCCTGCCCCGATCCTTCGTACGTCACGAGTGAAATCGGATGGACGTCCGTGACCGGCCTCGCGTCCGCGAACGCGCTCGCGTGCGCAGTCGCCCCGCCATCGGCGGTGACGACGAGCGTATGCGCGCCCGTCGTTGCATCGAGCCGCCAGTGCGCGCGCACATTGCCGTTCGCATCGGTCGTCTGCGATTCGGGAACGATCACATCGCCGGCGCTGGACTCGGCAGACCACGTGACGTGCACGCCCACGAGTGGCCGCTGCGACGCGTCGAGCAGCTTGACGACCACCGCCTCGGGCAACTCGGTTCCAGCCATCGCGTGCTGGCCATCGCCCGCTGCAACTTGAAGGAGCGACGGCGCGGGTGCGGTATTGTCCCGGCAGGCCAATGCCAGCACGGTTACTGCCATCCCGAAAGCGAGAAATCGACGCGCAAACGGAGTGTTCCGAGCGCGAGAGTTGCGTGGAGCAAGCAGGTACTGCTGTCTGCGAAGTCGCATGCATCCGGGGTGGCGGGTGATGATCGTCCCCGAAAGACCTTCGCGTACACGCTCACGTCACTGCTTCACCGCTTTCTAACATTCCATTCCTCCCGGCGGGAGCGAGGAGCCATGATTCGCAAGCTGAAGAGCGGAGAATATCGCCTGTACTCGCGCAAGAAGAACCCGAAAACGGGCAAGCGCCGGAACCTGGGAACCTTCAAGTCGCGTGCGGCCGCGGAAAAGCACGAGCGCGCGGTCCAGTTCTTCAAGCGCGCATAATGGGTAAGCCGCCAAAGACTCCGGAGCCCGCGTTCTTCGCTCGTCCAACGCTCTTCCGAAAGTGGCTCGAGGCCAATCACGAGACACGCAGCGAGCTGCTCGTCGGCTTCCACAAGCGCGACTCCGGGCGAGAGAGCATGTCCTGGCCCGAGTCGGTTGCGGAAGCGTTGTGCTTCGGATGGATCGATGGCGTGCGCAGGCGCGTCGATGACGACAGCTACACCATCCGCTTCACGCCGCGCAAGCCGTCGAGCATTTGGAGCACGGTCAACACGAACAAGATGCGGGAGCTCATCGCCGACGAGCGGGTGCATCCAGCGGGGATGCGCGCGTTCGAGCGTCGCAGCGAGGAGAAGAGCTCCGTGTACGCGTACGAGAATCGCCTCACGGCCGTATTCGATGCCGAATCCGAGCGCCAGTTCAAACGGCACAGGGCGGCATGGAAGTTCTTCGAGTCCTGTCCACCCTGGTACAAGCGCACGACCACCTGGCGCGTCATCAGCGCCAAGCGCCCCGAGACGCGCGCGAAACGCCTCGCCGAGCTGATAGCCTGCTGCGCGAAGAAGCGCGCGATTCCCTCCCTCGTGCTCTCACGGGATCCGCTCAAAAGCCGCACATCGGCCCGCGGCGGCTGAAGTCGGGCGCCCGTCGCGTTAGCCTTCATGTCATGCTGACGCCACACATCGAAACACCCGAAACCACCACCGACGCCGCGCTCGAGGAGCGCCTGCGCGAGGCCGCCGAGCTCCTCGAAGAAATTGGCCGCGATCGCGGCATGCTCGCGCGCGTCTCCGCCGAGCACCGGAAGCGGCTCCTCAATGCAGTGGGCGTCGTGTTCAGCCCCGACATCAATGCCCGCCGTCGCCTTCGCAAGGAGGCCATCAAGCAGCAGAAGGCGTCGGTCGTGCGTCACGAAGATCGCGTGTATGCCGAGACCGGAATTCGAAAGCTGCGCCGCGAGACGGTGTTCACCACGCCCAATGTCTTTCCGCCCTCGGGCCCCGACGGCGTGGACGACGAGCCGCAGATCGCCGAGTTGAGCGAGTCGATCCACTGCTACGTGTGCAAGCAGCACTTCACCGCGATCCATCACTTCTACGATCAGCTCTGCCCCACCTGCGCACAGTTCAACTTCGTGAAGCGAACGGAGCTCGCCGATCTGCGCGGCAGAGTGGCGCTGCTCACGGGAGGACGCGTGAAGATCGGCTATCAGGCCGGCCTCAAGCTCCTGCGCGCGGGCGCGAAGCTCATCGTGACCACGCGCTTCCCCCGAGACTCCGCGGCGCGCTACGCCAAGGAGCCCGACTTCGCCGTGTGGGGCGACAACCTCGAGATCTTCGGTCTCGACCTTCGCCACACGCCGAGCGTCGAGGCGTTCTGTCACGAGCTGCTCACCACGCGCGATCGGCTCGATTTCATCGTCAACAACGCATGTCAGACGGTTCGTCGCCCGCCGGACTTCTACGAGCACATGATGGAGGGCGAGCGTGCATCGCTCCGCGAGCTCCCCGCTCACGCGCGCAAGCTGCTCGGCGCGTACGAGGGGCTGCGCGGCTACCACATGCTCCCCGAGGCCGACGGGAACACGCTCGCGCCCGCGACACTCGATCGACGGATCTCCGAGGTGGCAGGGCTGACGCACGCCGCGCAGCTGTCGCAGATCGCGCTGCTGCCCGAGGAGCGGCAGGCGCAGAAGGATCTCTTTCCCGAGGGGCGCCTCGACCAGGATCTGCAGCAGGTCGACCTCCGCGGCCGCAACTCGTGGCGACTCCTGATGGCCGAGGTGTCATCCGTGGAGCTGCTCGAGGTGCAGCTCGTGAATGCCATTGCGCCGTTCATCATCAACGCGCGACTCAAGCCACTCATGCTGCGCACGCCGGAGCGCGACAAGCACATCGTCAACGTCTCCGCGGTGGAGGGCCAATTCTATCGGCCGTTCAAGACTACGCGGCATCCGCACACGAACATGGCGAAGGCGGCGCTCAACATGATGACGCGCACTGCCGCGAAGGACTATTTCACGGACGGCATCCACATGAACAGCGTCGACACGGGCTGGGTGACGGATGAGGATCCGGTGGAGATCGCCGCACGGAAGGTGGCCGAGCATCGCTTCCATCCGCCGCTGGACATCGTCGATGGCGCGGCCCGGATAGTCGATCCCATCATCTCGGGGATCAACAGCGGCACACACGTGTGGGGCAAGTTTCTCAAGGACTATGTCCCCACCGACTGGTAGGCGCGTGAGACTCGCACCGAAGTGAACGCGAAAACTCGCTCGCTTCTCGCGACGATGCTGCTCGTCGTGTGCGTGGTGCTGCTGCTGTGGCAGCACTCGATGATCGCGCGCAATCCGATCGCGGTCGCGCTGCAGGCGCTCGCCGCCGCGCTCATGCTGTGGGCGCGCGTCACCTTCGGCATGCGCAGCTTTCACGCGACCGCCAATCCGACCGCGGGCGGCCTCGTGACTGCGGGCCCTTACCGCTACTGGCGCCACCCGATCTACGCCAGCGTGCTCCTCTTCGTGTGGGCGGGCGTGCTCGGGCAAGGCGCCGCTCCGGCGATCGTCGCGCTCATACTCGGTGCGATGGCCACGGCGATGACGATCGTTCGCGTACAGGCGGAGGAGCAGCTCCTGCGCGCGTCGATGCCCGAGTACGCGAGCTACGCTGCTCGCACGAAGCGCTTCATTCCATTCGTGCTCTAGCCGAGCGAGAGCAGCACAAAATCGCACAACGGAGACTGACATGATCGCTCGCAGCTGGCACGGCCGAGTGCCCGAGAGCAAAGGCGAGGCGTACTATGCGTATCTCCTGCGCACGGGACTCGCCGACTACGCGTCGACGCCCGGCAACCGCGGCGTACGCGTGCTGCGCCGCACGAGCGGCGGTGTGACGGAATACCTGCTGACGACGCTCTGGGACTCGATCGAGGCGATCAAGGCGTTCGCGGGCGAGGACTACGAGCGCGCTCGCTACTATCCCGAGGACGATGAGTATCTCCTCGAGCGCGAGGAGCTCGTGATGCACTACGAGTTACTCGCCGACAGCTGAGCAGGGCGCCGGCGATTTGACACGAACGACCGTTGCGAACTATGCTCTGCGCATGTCCGCAACCGGAAATCTCGCGCTCGAGCTCGGCCCTGGTGAGCGATTGATCTGGTCCGGGGTCCCGAAAGCGGGCATCGTGTTCCGCGGCTCTGATCTCACGCAGATCCCGATCAGCCTTGCCGTCCTGTACATCTTCACGATCAAGTATCGGAGCGCGAGCCACACCGGCGCGTTCGAGGGCATTATCTGGGGTGCTCTCTTCACCGCTGTGGTCTATGTCGTCGCCGGCAGGTTTCTGTACGATGCCTTGCGCCGGCGAAGGTCCGTGTACGCCATCACATCCGATCGCGTGCTCATCATCAACTCCGTGTGGTCACGATACGTCAAGTCGTTCGCACTGAGCTCGATCACCGACATCAAGCTCGATGAGGGGCGCAACGGCATCGGAAATATCTGGCTCGGCCGGCGCTTTCTCCCTCCGGGATGGCAGGATCCGAAACTGATGCCGTCGCGCACCAGTCGAAATGCACTCGAGATCGTTCCCGATGCGAAACACGTCTACGAGCTTCTTGCCGAGGCGCATCAGGCACGCCTCGCCTCGCGGATCTAGAGGAACGGTCAGCAGCGCCTCACCGCTTCAGGTACCCCTGTGCGTTCCGCCGCTCATGCTGCGCGAGTATTGCGCCGGCGTTGGGTGAGGCTGAAGAGCACGGGCATTACGCAGAGCACGAGCGGGAGCTGCACGACCAGGCCGGAGATGATGGCGATCGCCAGCGGCTGCTGCATCTGTGATCCCTGTCCAAGTGCGAATGCGAGCGGCAGCAGAGTCAGTATCGCAGCGATCGTAGTCATGGCGATCGGGCGCATGCGATTTTGTCCCGCACCGATGAGTGACTGTCGCCACTCCATCGATGGTGCTATCTCCTGCTGCTCGGAGAAATAGAAGATGGCGACCTCCGTCACGATGCCGATGATCATCGTCATGCCCATGATGGCGGAGATGTTGAGATCGATGTGCGTGAGCCACAGCCCGATGAAGACGGCCGAGACGGCGAGCAGCGCGGTGGCCAACACCGAGAAGGCCAGCCCGAAATTTTCGTACAGAAAAAGCAGGAGCAGGAAAACCAGCAACGCTGCGGCGGCGAAAACGATCTCCAGCCCTCGAAACGCGATCTGCTGCTGCTGATACAATCCACCCAGCTGGTAGGTAACGCCTTTCGGCACCGCGCCCGGCTGCGCCAGTGCGGTCACGACATCAGCCACCGTGGAGCCCATGTCCCGGCCGGTGATGCGCGCCGTCACAGCGATCATCTGATTGAGGTTCTCGCGATCGATCTCCGGCTGGCCGGCCACGGCCTCGAGCGTCGCGACGCGGCGCAACGGGAAGAGATGCCCGTCGGGTGCGCGCAACTGGAGCGCCATCACGTCGTTCTCGGTCATGCGCAGCGCTTGCGGGATCCACACCCGCACGCCGACCATTTTGACTCCCTCGAACATCTGCGTGGTGACGCTGCCGCTCAGAAGGTCGTTCAGCGTCTTCGTGATCGCATCCGGATCCATTCCCTCGACTCCCGCCTTGACGCGGTCGACATGGATCATCAGCGCGTCCCCCGCGGGGTTGATGCCGTTCTGTACGGAGACGATCCCCGGAATCTTGCTGATGCGGGCCGCGATCCCTTTCGCGACAGTCGGGAGCTGGGCCGGATCGAGCGCCACCAGCTTGATCTCCACGGGCTGCGGCACCGCCGTCAGATCGCCGATCAGGTCCTCCATGAGCTGCGCCATCTCGACCTGCAGTCCCGGAACCTCGCGCTCCACACGCACGCGAACGTCCTCCATGACCACGGCAACCGGGCGTCGCCCAGTCGACTTGAGACGAATGAAAAAATCGCCGTGATTGGCCTCGGTCAGTCCGCCGGCCAACCCAGTACCGGTGCGGCGAGAGTATGTCTCGACGTCCGGAACGGACGTGATGATGGACTCGACCTGCCGCAGCAGCCGGTCGGTTTCCGTCAACGCGGTTCCGGGAGGACTGCGGTAATCGAGAATGAAGCCACCCTCGTCCATCGCGGGCATGAACCCGGAGCCGACGCCGCGAAAGGCGATCCATCCGGCGATGATGAGCGGCGCAACGCCGAGAAGGATCAGCGCCGGCCGGCGCAACAAGTGGCTGAGCAGCCTCTCATACCGGTCGTTGAGCCACGTGCTGAACTTGCCCGCCTCCTCGTGCGCGGCATCCTTCTCGCTCAGCAGCCGGTCCGCGAGAATCGGCACGCCGAGCCACGTGATCAGGAACGAGATGAACAGCCCGGCGGCCATGGTGATCGAAAGTGCCTTGAAGAATGCGCCGGTGACGCCGCTCAGGAATGCGAGCGGCGCGAAGATCACGAGGGTGGATGCGGTCGAGCCGACGAGCGGACGCCTGAACTCCCGAGCCGCCTCCATCACCCGCCCTTCGACGTGCTCCTTCGCTTCCCGCAATCGCCGCACGATGTGCTCGATCATGACGATGGCATCATCGATGATCAGCCCAACCGCGGCGGCCATACCTCCGAGCGTCATGATGTTGAAGCTCATCCCGAGGACGCTGAGGATCACGACCGTGATGGCCAGCGTGGCCGGCACCACGGTGATGGCGATCAAGGTTATCTTCCAGTTTCGCAGGAACACGAACAGCAAGACTGCGGCCAATGCGATGCCGATGAGAATCGCATCCCGCACGCTCGACGCCGATGCGGTGACGAGTTGACTCTGGTCGTACCAGTTCGCGACTGCCACACCCCGAGGAAGCTGCACGCGGAAGCTGTCGAGCTTCGCCTTGACGTCCGCGGCGATCTGCACGCTGTTGCTGCCCGGCTGCTGGTAGACCGAGAAGAGAACCGCATCCTTGCCGTCCGCCGTCACCCGAGTCCATTGCGGCACGGTCGATTGCTCGACGGTGGCCACGTCCTCCAGCTCGACGATGCCATTCGCACCACTTCGGAGAATCGTGTGGCGAATCTGATCGATGGTCAGGAGCTGCGTGTCGGAGATCTCGAGATAGAGCTTGTAGTGGTCCTCGAGTCTTCCGACTGCGCTCAACACGTTGGCGCCGCTCAGTGCAGTGGCGACATCCTGTATTCCCAGGGAGTATGCCTGCAGCTGAACCGGATCCACCGAGACGCGATACTCCTCGACGGCGCCGCCCAGTACCTGCACCTGAGCAACTCCCGTGACGCTGGAAAGCAGCGGACGTATCTGATACTCCGCCAGATCGCGCAGCTGCGTCGGCGATGTCGTTGCGGACGTAAGACTGTAGGCGATGATCGGAAAAACCGTCGGGTCCATGCGCCGCGTGCGCATCATGGTTCCAGTCGGAAGCTGCGATGCGATCTGGCCGATGGCGGCGTTCACCTGCAGGGTCGCGCTCACCATGTCGAGACCCCAGTTGAAATTGATCGACACGTCCGCGGTACCGCGGCTCGTGATCGATCGCACGTCGACGACGCCGGGAATCTGTCGCACGGCCGTTTCCACCGGTCGCGTCACCTGCATCTCCATCTGCTGCGCCGGACGGTCGCCGGCATCCAGCGATACCACCACGCGCGGGAACGACACGGTCGGAAAGAGTGAGACCGGGAGGTTCATCGCCGCCAGAATTCCGCTCGCGGCCGCGAGCGCGATCAGGAAAAGAATGGAGCGCCGATGGCTCTGCACCCAGTTGCCGCCGGTCATCCGGCCGCTCCACCTTCGCGCACCGGCATGCCCTCCTGCAGCTCGTAGTTGCCGAGCACCACGATCGGTAGATGCGTATCGAACGGGCCGCTGATCGCGACCATCCCCTGACTCTCCACGCCTTGCGTCACGTTCACGCGATGCGCCTTGCCACCAGCGACCTGAAAGACGTACGCACCGTTCGCATCGGTCAGCACAGCGGCGCGCGGTACCGCCCATGACTGATGCCGGCCGACATTGATCATCGCACGCACGTGCATGCCAGGCACGAAGAAGCTCGAGCTGCTCGCCGGCAGCGTCACCACCGCATCGATGAGCTGCGTCCTCGGATCGACGAGCCCCTGACTCTCGGCGATCTTCGTCGACACGGACTTGCTGCTATCGGCGAGCGATGAGAGCGTGACCGGAGTTCCGACTCGCACGAGACGGGAGTCGGCCGGCTCGATGCCGAGTCGCACCCGTAACACGTTGGTCGGTCCGAGCTCCATGATGACGGCGCCGGGTGCGATGCGATCTCCCTGCGCCACCGCCACGGTGGTCACCACCCCGGCGAAGGGCGCGGTGAGCGTTGCCGAGCCCACGCCTCCGCCAAGCTGGCGCTGGGCCTCCAAATTTGCCTCGGCATCCGTGAGCGATTTACGCGCGGCATCGATCTGCGATTGTGTCGCGAGCTGCAGCGAGAAGAGCTCCGAGATGCGCCGAAGCTCTCCCCGCGCGAAGTCGACAGCGCTCTGCGCCTGCGTATAGGCGAATCTGGCGTTCGGATCGCTCGTCAGAGACGCGAGCGGTGTGCCTCGCTCCACGCGTTGCCCGGGAATCACGAGGATGCGCGAGACCTGTCCCGCACGCGGAAAGCTGATCGCCACCACCTGCCCCGTGGTCACTTCGCCGAATGCGGTCAGCGATTCACTCAGATCGATCTGGCGGAGCGGCGCGGTCTTCACGAGCGCGCTCGCCACGGGCGCGGGAGCAGGCGCCGTTGCGGAGCGATGAAACACGAGCCATGCGACGACCACCGCGATCACGATCGCGATCGCGGAGAGAATGAACTTCCTGTTCATCCACTTGCGTCCCGCGGGGGTGATGTGCTCGAGATTCGACGGCGTCTCGGTACTCATTGCACGAGCCTTACGGGAAGCTCGCCGCCGACGAGCGTTTGCAACGCGATGTTCTGCTCGAGGATCGACTGCTCCAGGCCGATGCGCTCGACCCGCTTGGCGAGCAGCGACGCCTGGAGATTCGCTGACGCGAGCGCATCGATGTTGCGGGCCTTGAACGCCGCATTCGACTTCTCGACCGCGCTCGAGAGATTCGCGAGCGCCAGGTCGACATCGCGCAGCTGCTGGCGGTTGATCCGCTGCTCCGCGAGGATGCGATGGATGCCGCTGTTGGCGGTGTTCAGCCGCTGTTGATACTCCTCATGCAGCTGCTGCCGCGTCGCGCGCTCAACGGCGATCGCCCCGCGATTCCGATTGAAGATTGGCAGCGACAGGCTCACGCTCAGTCCCGCCTGGCGGACGTTGGTCGCGTCGCGCGCGCGATCGAAGCCGATGCTCAACATTGGGAATTGGGCGAGAATAGCCGCGCGGTACCGCTGCTCCTCCGCGGCGTAGCCGGCCTGCAGTGCGACGAGATCGGGGCGGCGCCTCGGCAGATCCACGAGAACTTTCGCGAGTGCCGTCTCGTCG
Organism: Gemmatimonadota bacterium; assembly: GCA_028287205.1. GTDB lineage: Bacteria > Gemmatimonadota > Gemmatimonadetes > Gemmatimonadales > Gemmatimonadaceae > FEN-1250. The sequence goes on along the minus strand of JAQBQC010000087.1, from coordinate 2,780 downwards.
AGCTCCTGTATCGCCACGGTCCCGACGAGCGGAATGTGCGCGTCCGGACTCACCCCGAGAAGATCGCTGAGGTCGTGCCGACTCTGGCTCATCAGTCGCTCGAGATCGTTGATCTGTCGGTTCACATCCTGAAGTGCGACCAGATGCGGCGTTACGGCATCGAGGGTCAGCAGACCCCGCTGGAGCGCGGCCTCGGTGCGGTCGTAGCGATCCGCGAAGAGCGCGCGCGTCTGCTGCAGCGCGTCCATGAGCTGTTGCTGCTCGGTGAGGCGCGTGAACAGTTGCCGTGACATGGCGACCACCTGCCACTCCTGCCAGAGCACCGTGAGATCAGTCTTGCGCGCGTCCTGGCGCGCCGCGGCGTATCGCGGCGCTCGGGTGAGCAGGCCGATCACATCGTACGACAGGCCGAAGTTGTACGCGAGCGTGGTAGCCGATTGGCCGGGATCGGGGCGATCGGCGCTCGCGCTCAGTCGCGGATCCGGAAGCAGGCCGGCGGCGAACGCCTGTGCGTGCGATACTCCCGCGCTGGCGCGCGCAATCTTCAGGTCAGGATTGTTGACCACCGCGAGCATGGCGACTTCCGTCATGTCGAGGCCGTCCGAAGGATCGAAGCGATGATTCGCCAGCTCCGGCAACGGCATCTGCTGCGGATCGATCAGGAGATCCGGCACGTGATCGGGCAGGGTCGAGCGCGTGCCCAGGGGCTGCTCCCTGTACGTCGCGCAACGCGAGAGCGCGAAAACGATCAAGCATGGGAGGACGATTTTTCTCATGGCTGCCCCCAATCTTTCGTTTCGAGGAGGACATCGGTGCCGAGCGGCCGCACCTCGCGGAGCAGCACCTGCAATGCTGGCGCCGCATCCGGCGCATGCCATGATGTTACGCTCTATCAGGCTCTTCGGTGCTCCCCCGACCGAGCACTATTCACGTACCACTTCTGGGTATGGCTGAGTGGGCTTGGGGAGCCGAACTTACAACCCGGCCTGAGCTTGCTCTGGAGCGCTTCGCGCGAGGAGCACGCCCACCGTGATCATCCAGATCCCCTGCGAGAGCACGACTGCGCCGAAGCCGTGCACGTCGAGCCGCAGATGCCCGATCGTCACAGCCAGGAGTGCGAGCACGCCAACGAGCGCGCCGAGCATCCCTGCCGCACGCGAGAGACGCCCGTGGGCGAGGATTGCGCACGACCAGAGCAGAATCGCTGCCGAGGATGCGATGACGTACACCTTCGCGAACGCCTGGTTGATCGCGCCCGTGTAGCTGAAGAGGGCCGCGGCCACATCATGCTCCGCGCCCGTCGTGGCCACCATGTGCGCCGCGAGCGCGGGGGCGAGCAGCCCGCTCGCCACGGCTGCGATCATCACCGCGATCTGCGCCATCCCGTACGCCACGAGGCCCGCGAGCGCCGCGAGTGGCGCGTCGCCATCCGCGCCGAGCAAGCGCGTGAGGCCGATCGTACCGAAGAACGAGACGGGTAGCGCCACCAGCGCCAACGCGTGAACGGCCAGCCCAATCGGCGCGACATGCTGCACGTCGGCGAGGAGTTGATTTCCGGTGGGGTGCATGCTCATCGTCACCAGGCCGGAGAGCGCGCTGGCGATCAGCGCACTTCCGTAGATTGCATCACGTTTCATCATGGGCTCACGGGAGAAGTGTGGGCGCAGTGTAGCCACCGTACTTCCGCTCGACAGCCGCACCTCTCACCACCGGCCGCGATGACGAACAAACCGAGCGGCGATGTTCCGAAACGAGAGCCGCAAGCGCGCGCGCACACGCAGCGCGAGGACCGGCGCGTGCGCCGCACGAAGCACGCGCTCGGCGCCGCGCTCGTCGAGTTGATGGTCGCGGAGGAGTTCGACGCCATCACGGTGCAGCGCGTGATCGACAAGGCGAAAGTCGGTCGCACCACTTTCTACGCGCACTTCAGGAACACGGACGACCTTCTCCTCAGCGATGCCGAGCGATTCTTCACTGTGCTCGTCGAATATTTCGAGAGCCCAGGCGTCGCGGGCGATCGAGTGGCGCCGGTGGGGGAGCTGTTGAAGCACATGCGCGACGTGCGCGCGTTTCAGCGGGCGCTCGACCGCTCGGGGCGACGGGACGTGCTCTTCGATCTCATCGCTGGTCATCTCGCGAAGCTGATCGCGCGTCGCATCGCGGTGCTCACGCCCGATCCGCTCTCCCTCTGCGTTCCGATTCCCATCGCCTCGCGCATGTACGCGGGCGCGCTCGTGGAGCTCGTGCGCTGGTCGCTCGATCGCGATGAGACGCACTCACCCGCATGGGTGGATGCACGCTATCACGAGATCGTCTGGCTTGGCCTGCGCGGAAGGAAGTGTTGAAGCCCGAGCGGGTTCGCTGAAGGCGGCGCTAGCCGCGCCGGGGCTTCCAGCCGAAGCGCTCGAGCGCCACCCTGCCGCCACCGTCGAACACCACACCCTCGCGCTCGAGGAGCTGCTGCTGGATGATCGTTCCGCCGGGCCCCTCGCTTCGCATGCTCACGCGTCCCTGCGCGTTGATGACGCGATGCCAGGGTATGGCGCTGCTCGACGGCACCGCGGCCATAGCGTAGCCCACCTGGCGCGCCTGGCCCTCGAGTCCGGCGAGTAATGCGATCTGCCCGTAGGTCGCGACCTTTCCGCGCGGCACTTTCCGCACCTCCGCGTAGATGCGCTCGCGGGTCGAATGCGGGCGCGCGGGGCTGCGCGTTCGCTTGCGCGCTTTCTTCGCGATCGGGCGCGCGGGAGATAGTGGTTTCCTCATCCGTGTGCCAGAAT
>JAQBQC010000054.1 GCA_028287205.1 Gemmatimonadota bacterium | reverse complement strand
AACGACGACGTCACTCCCATGTCGCCATTGAAGGCTCCTGCAACCTGCTGAAGGAGATTCGGCACGTTCGCCTTCCAGCCGAACCGGCCAACTGCGTAGCGTCGCTGGATTGCGTTCCAGACGATGTTGACGTGTCCCTTGACGCCGTCGCTCTGCGCATGGCCGCGATATGCCTGTGAGCGGATCTGCTCTTCCGGCACGGCTTCGAGCAGTCCAACGCCGAAGTTGACTGGTGCGACGCGAGGTGACACGAGCACGTCGGATGGGAGTGCCGCGTATCCGCCGCTGAGTGAGTAGTGTGGAATGCGGAGCTGAAACGCCGAACGGTCGGCGAAGGTGCCGTTGGAGTCCGAGTACTGCAGCGCCGCGTATATCATCGGCGTGTACCCCGGCGAGGCTTGGAGCTCGATCTGCGTTCCGTAGCCCGGAGCGGGATTGGGCCCGCCGTGCGGCCCCCGGCCCGGGACGCTGACGCGGAACAAGAGCGTCGAGAACGGCTGTCCCGGCAACGGCGGCTGACCGCGCCCGTCTCCGAAGTGGCACGACTCACACGACACGTTCTCGAATATCGGGCCGAGTCCGCGAAAGGGCGAGGCGCGGTCAGCAGAAAACTCCGCCTCAAAAATTGCGTCGCCCTGCACGTGCCGAGTCAGCTCCGCGGCACTCAGATTCGGCGCGGGCTGCCCGAACGCATTCGCGGTCGCATCGAAGATGGTGGTCGCTCCACCCGAAAGCGGCGTATGACTGCGACGGTCCGCGCTTGCGCTGCTATCGGAGTGGCGCGACGCCAATGGGGTGGCTGACGTCGGCACCGACGTGGAATCCACACAGGCGGCGAGCGCAAGAGTGTAGAGCGGATGAACGAGCGATGGGATTCGTCGGACCCTGCGCCTGCGAGGATGCGGGATTCCGATCGAGTGCCGCGCGCATGTGAGCGTGACCTCTCCATTCGGGCGATCGAGATGCGTGCGCATGAGATCTCCTCGGTATTGACGCGGCGTCTCTACCGCCCGCGTCAGATAATCGAGATCATGGACTCGCGCGGGTCACGCCTGGTCGTTCGGAGGCGTGCGGCGAGCGCATGACTCCTCGGAGGTGAGCGACGGGGCGTCACCTCGAAGGGAGCAGAGGGCGTGAGAGATCGACGCGTCTAACCGGAGAGACGCGAACGAGGTTCGCTCCTGCTGTCAACGAGGTTACATCGCGCCGGGAGTGCGATGCGGTGACGCGAGTCACCTCGCGCGGACAAAAGCGAAAATGCTCATCGTCTCGAGCCTGGCGAAAGCCGAGTCACAGTCGCGAGGACCGCATGGCGGCCCCGACGTCCCGTTCCCCGCCCGTGCTCAGCGGACGCGGCTCGCCGCTTGCCAACATTCGAACTTACGCGTAGTGAGAAAGGAGACTATCGCGAGCGGGGCCAGCGTTCATGGATGGGTCAATGGCCTGCGAGCTTCCTGAAGTGCGAGCGTGACGTATGACGAGGCCAATCGAAACTGCCGTTGAGTGTCGACAAGAATTGATTGCCCTCAGCGGGTCGTACCAGCAGGTGGGCTGGAAGCTCAAGATCGAGAGCGCATTTCCGCGTTGGCGGGACCGTTCGGAGCAGCGCCTTGCGGCGTCGGTATCGCTGAAGGCGTCCACCGAATTCGCGAGGTTGGTGCGTAAGCCGCGACACGTGCAGAATGAGACGTGGATCGATGTGGTGGCGATGCATCTCGCATTCCTCGAGGAGCTCATCCACGATGTCCAGATTCATCCTGAGGACTATGGCGCGTCGGTGATCGCGCACGAGCGCAGGGTGACATCAGCGGCGCGTGAGGCGGCGAAGAACACGCCCAGGAAGGTACCGCTCACGGAGCCCGAGGAGATTACGCTCGCGAAGCTCGTTCACCGTCCATCTGCCACACTCGTCGCCATCTATTTCGGATCACTGCTGGCAGCGTTCGCGCTCGGAGTACGAGTCGCTCACGTGCCGGCGGTCGTACGAATTGTGGGACCGGTGCTTGGAATTGCTGCGGATACGGCGAAGGCGCCTCCGGCCGCTCCGCGATGACTGTGCTTGCGCAGCGCTCAGAGCACCGGAGTGATCAGGTTCGCGACCCATTCAGCGACATGCACGAGCCCGGAGCGGCGCCGAAAAGTCTGGAGATCGATCTCGGTCGCGCATCGAAGATCCTCCAGAAATATCTCGTTCATGCGCTCCCCGAACTCCGAATCCAGCACCATGAGCGTCGACTCATCGTTGAGCGAGAGCGAGCGATTGTCGAAGTTCATCGTTCCGATGCTCGACCAACATCCGTCGACGACGAACGTCTTGGCGTGCAGCGTCGAACGCGCGTACTCGTAGATACGCACACCCGCGGACAGCAGGGCATCGTACCTGTGCCTCGCCGCCAGCCGCGCGATGGCCACGTCGGTGCTCGGGCCGCCCACGAGGACGCGTGTGTCTACGCCACGTTGCGCCGCATCGGCCACGAGCGCCGTGAAATTTCGATCCGGCGCAAAGTACGCGTTCGTGATGTACAACGTGCGTCGCGCCCCTGCGATCGACATTGCAAGGAATCGTTCGGCCGCGGTGCTCCCGAGCGTCGGCTCCGTCGCCAGTAGTCCTGCAGCGTGCACCCCTGGGGGATCTCCATGTGCGGCGACACGACCGCTCACGAGCGCGCCGGTCGCTTCGGCCCAGGCCGAGACGAACGCCGCTTGCAGCTGTCGCACCGCTGGGCCTTCGAAGCGCACATTGGTGTCGCGCCACTGACCCATGGTGCGCCCGTCACCCAGCCACTTGTCGTCTATGCCGAACCCGCCCGTCCATCCGACCTTCGAATCGATGACGATACCACGAACGTGCGCCCGGTTTTGCACGACCCAGAGATTCCGAAAGCGAAGCGGACGAAACCCGACTGCGTTCACGCCCGACGCACGAAGTGAATCCCAGTACGAGCGGGGAAGGTCGGACGCACCGAAAGCGTCATATAGAACGAGCACGAGTACGCTCGCTCGCGCTCGCTCCGCGAGAATCTGGGCGAAGCGTTCAGCAACTCGTCCAGGTCCCATGTAGTACATCTGCACTGTGATCGATTGCGTCGCCGATTCCAGGTCAGCCCAGAGGCGATCGAAGGTGCCCTCGCCGTTGAGCGCGATGTCGACGTGGTTCCCTGGAGACAACTCGCAGGCGGTGAGCAGCGCTACCGTCGTCAGAAATGCCGGTTCGGTCGGCGTCACGGGCGTTCCGTCGTCTCCCACCCCCCGCACTCGGCGCATTACAGTGCCGCGTGTCACGAACAGAAATCCGATCACGGCAGCTACGAGGATCAGTGCGGTGATTCCCCACCGAGCCAGTTGAATGATCATTGGCCGATCACGAGTCTGGCCTCATATGCCATTGAAGAAATTCTGCTCCGCGTCGTCAGCCCCTGCTTCCTCAACAAAGTAGGCTACGGCGAAGGAGACAAGGCGATCAGGGCTCACTCCACATCAGGAGTGGCCAATCTCCGTAACGGGCGCTTCTGCGACTCGCGCCGGAGAAAGCCGTCGAGGCCGCAGGAAGTAGAGCGCTGACGAGACGACGAGCACACCTGCCACCGCGAGAAACTCCACCGCCCGCGCGCTCGTGAACAGCCACACCACCACGGCGCACGCGAGGAGGGGGACGATCGGCCCTCCGGCGATGCGAAACGGCTCGCCTTCCGCTCGAATGTTGCGCCGGCGAAGCTCGAGCACCGCAACGCAGCACGACAAGTCGACCAGCAGAATGCCGACTGCCGAGAGTACGGCGAGCATGCGAAAAGATCCGCTCAGCGCCACTGCGCAACTCGCCGCGGCGTACGCAATGATCGCGACGTGCGGCGTGCGGAAACGCGCATGGACCGCGCCGAGCCGTGCGGGAAGGAGCCCGTCGCGACCGAAGGCGAAGAGCAGGCGCGGACTCGCCAGCATGTCGCCGCTCACATACCCCAGCGCGGAGACGATCGCAGCCACGAGGATGAGCGCACGGCCGGGGCTGCCGAGCGCGCGCTCGGCGACGGCGCCGAGAGGCGCATCCGTGGTGGCAGCGAGGGCGGGCCCGAGAACGCCCTGGCTGACAATCTGCAACCCGGCATACAGCAACGCGACCACACTCAAGCTGAGGAGCACCGCACGCGGCACCGTGCGCGCGGGATTCCTCACCTCACCGCTCGACGTGAGTGGTCCTTCCACACCGGTGAATGCGAACATCAGGACGAGCGACGCGCGCCCGATATCTGCCAGTGGCGGAACGCTCGTCCATCTGAGATATGCTGGATGCAGCACGAACATCCCTGCGACAACGAGCAGTGCGAGTGGAATCAGCTTCGCGGCGGTGAGTAGCTCCATCACTCGTGCGCCCGTGCGCACGCCGCGCACGTTGACGGTCGCGAGGCATGCGTAGAGTAGAATGAGCATGACGACGCGCAACGCAACCCCGCCGCCCGGCAGCAGTGCGCTTACCGACCCGACGAAGATCGTGGCGACGGCGGCACTCGCCACCATCTCGGCACATCCGAGCAGAAGGCCCGCCAGGAAGCCTGCGTATTGCCCGAACGCTGCCTCCACGTACGCGTACGCGCCGCCACTCGAATGAACACGGCTGCCGACCTCCGCGAAGCAGAGTCCGAACAGCGCGACCAGGGCGGCGCACACGATGTAGGCCACCACCGCGGCGGGGCCGAGAATCGCGGCAACGACCGCGGGAAGCACGAAGATTCCGGATCCGACGATCGTGTTTACGATGTTCGCGGCCAGCGCGCGCACGCCGAGCGCGCGCACGAGCGTCGGTTCGTCCGGCGAAGTGGTGGGAGATTCGACGGGGGAATCGTGCATGCGCCGCGTGAGTCGGCAGTCCTACGGCGCCGCCGACCCCACCACCACGATCTCCACGCGCCTGTTCGCCCTCCGCCCGGCAACCGTCGCGTTGGACCCCACCGGCTGAGCGTGACCCACCGCTCGCGTCTCGACTCTTCCCGCATCGAGCCCGCCCGCGACGAGCACATCGCGCACGGCCTGCGCGCGCGCATCAGCGAGCGCATCGCCTTTCTCCGTGCGGGCCGTCGAGTCCGAATGCCCTTCGACCACCACGTGGTAGCTCGCGTACTCGGCCACCACCGGTGTGAGCCGGCCTAGGTCGCGCTTGGCGATCTTCGTGAGCGTTTTGGGGCCTGCTGCACTCGTCCCGTTGAGAAACGACGCGTCGCCGATCGTCACCACGAGCCCGCGCGGTGAGAGCGTCGGCGTGCGCAGCGTCAGCGCACTGCGACTGAGATCCGACACTTGCGCGCTCAGCTTCGTGCGCGCTTCCACGTCCGCGCGCAGCGAGTCGCGCGTGCGCGACGCCGACACCGCCTCGCTGCGAAGCGAATCGACCTGCCTGGCCGAAACCGCTGCCAATGCCTGCACGGAATCACGCTGCCGCTGCGTCTGCGCCGCCGAGCGTCTGAGCGAGTCGA
>JAQBQC010000042.1 GCA_028287205.1 Gemmatimonadota bacterium | reverse complement strand
CGGCGCGGTCCCGCACGTCGAGGCGGTCACCTGGGCAAACTGGTTCGGCGGCAAGTACGGCGACGGCAAGCGATTTTTCGCGCAGTTCGCCATCGACCCCGAGTCGTATCTCAAGATGTATCCAGAGCTCGCACTCGCGGACGATCAGAAGCAGGCATTCCTCCGCGAGCGCTCGTCCGCGATCATCGGCGAAGGGCTGGTCAAGCAATTCGGATGGAAGGTCGGCGACAACGTCACCCTGCAGGGCACGATCTTTCCGGGCGACTGGACGTTCACCATCCGCGGCATCTACCACCCGACGCTGAAGGAGTATGGCGACGACTCCTTCATGTTCCACTACGCATACCTGTACGAGAAATATCCCGATCGCGTCACGCCCGGCTGGTTCATCATGAAGATCGACGATCCGAGCGCCGCACCGGCGGTGGCAAAGACAATCGACGACCAGTTTCGAAATTCGAACGCCCCCACGAAAACAGGCACCGAGAAAGCGTTCGCCGCGGGCTTCGCGAGCATGTGGGGCAACGTGAAGCTCCTGATGAGCACGATCGGAATGGCGGTCGTCTTCGCGATTCTCCTCGTGACCGCGAATGCGATGATGATGAACCAGCGCGAGCGCCGGTCCGAAGTCGCGGTGATGAAGACGGTCGGATTCTCGGATCGCCAGGTGTTCGGGTTGGTCATCATCGAGGCGGCGGTGATCTCGCTCGTGGGAGCGGCGATCGGATTGGGCGCGGCGACGCTGCTGCCGTTGGTGACCGGATTCGGCGATGGCGGCTTCCTCCCCGGCTTCCATGTCACGCTGGGCACACAACTCTTCGGTGCTGGCGTGGCAGTGCTGCTCGCGGTCGCGAGTGGGCTGTTCCCTGCGTGGCAGGCCTCGCAGCTTCCGGTCGTGCAGGCGCTGCGGAGAGTCGAATGAAGATTCCGTTCGCGTACAACTATCGCAGCGTCGTGCAACGGCCGGTGTCCACGGCGTTGACCGCACTCGGCATCGGACTCGTCGTTGCGGTGTTCGTTGCGATGTTGGCGCTCGCCAACGGCTTCATCGCGGCGCTGGTCAAGACCGGCTCGTCCGACAATGTCCTGCTGCTGCGGCGAGGCGCCGACAGCGAGCTGTCGAGCGGAATTCCGCGCGACGCGATCAGCATCATCAGCGCATCGCCGCACATCGCGACCGGTGCCGACGGACGACCGATGGTGAGCCCGGAGACGTACATCGTGCTCAACATCCCGCGAGCGGGCGGCGACGCCTTCGCCGTCGCAAACGTGGTCGCGCGAGGCGTCTCCGAAAAGGCCTTCGACGTGCGGCGCAACATCAAGATCATCGAGGGACGCCGCTTCGCATCCGGACAGAGTGAGATCTGCGTGGGCGCCAAGCTCGCAGGCCGCTTCGCCAACGTGAAGGTGGGCGATGTGCTGCGATTCTCCAATCGCAACTGGAACGTGGTGTGCCGCTTCACGGCGGATGGATCGAGCTTCGAATCGGAGATCTGGGGCGAGAACGAGCAGTTTCAGAGCGTGTTCCGCGGCCAGGGCTTTCAGGACGTGGCCTTTCGCCTGAAGGATCCGGGCGGATTCGACGAAGCCAAGCGCGCCTTCCTCGCCGACCAGCGCCTTCAGGTCGACGCGCACCGCGAGTCGGAGTTCTACGCGAGCCAGTCGGAGCTGCTCGGCAACATTCTTCGATTTCTGGCGATCATGATCACGAGCATCATGGCCGTCGGCGCCGTGTTCGGCGCGGTGAATACGATGTATGCGTCCGTGAGCTCGCGCACGCCGGAGATCGCCGTGCTGCTCACGCTTGGATTCCACCCTCGCAGCGTGCTCGCGAGCTTCCTCGCCGAATCGGCGCTGATCGCCTTGATTGGCGGGATCATCGGATGCCTGTTGGCGCTTCCGATCAACGGCGTCGTCACCAGCACGACGAACTGGGCCAGCTTCAGCGAGATCGCGTTCGCATTTCGCGTCACGCCCGCATTGCTGCTGGCGGGCATCATCTTCGCCGTGGCGATGGGCATCGTCGGCGGATTCTTCCCGGCGCGCCGCGCGTCGAAGCTTCCGGTCATTCAGGCGCTGCGGTGACGGTGGCCCCGTAGAGCGGACCACCGGATAGCCTTACACCTCCAACCGATCTCCAGGCTTCGCAACCGCGTCGTACAGCGCGGGCATCAGGAACACGGAGATCAGCAGTCGCGAGAACAGTCCGCCCACGATCACGATCGCGAACGGCCGCTGCGAGTCGGAGCCCACGCCGGTAGATAGCGCCGCAGGCAACAGTCCGAACGCCGCGACGAGCGCGGTCATCATGATCGGGCGCAGCCTGAGCAGCGCCGCCTCTCTCACCGCCTCCCCGATCGGTCGCCCCTCGATGCGCAGCTCGTTCACGTACGAGATGTAGACCACCGCGGTCTGCACGCTCACGCCGAAGAGCGCGAGAAAGCCGATCCCCGAGCTCACCGAGAACGGCGTTCCCGTGAGCTTGAGCGCGAGAATCCCTCCGATGGGTGCGGAGAGCACGACGCCGAGCACCGTGATGCCGGGGAACTTGAAGTTGCTGTACAGTGCGAAGAGGATGAGGAAGATCAAGACGAGCGTGATCGGCAGCACCACCTGGAGCTGCCCGCGCGAGGCCGCGTAGTCCTCGTACTCGCCGCCCCACCGCACGCTGTACCCGGACGGCATTCGCACCTTCCTCGACACCTGCTCCTGCGCATCCTTCACCGCGCCGGCGAGATCTCGACCCGTCACCGAATATTGCACGCCGATGAATCGCGAGTTGTCCTGGCGGTAGATGAACGACGCATCGTTCGTGAGCTTGATGTCGGCCAGCTCACGAAGCGGAAGCTGCTGCCCGTCTGGCGTGGACACGCGAATGTTGCCGATCGCGTCCGGCGTCTCGCGATACTGCGGTTGCAGCCGCACGACGAGATCGAACTGCCGCTCTCCCTGAGCGACGCTGGTCGCTGCGGTTCCTCCCACCGCGGCTTCGATGAGCGCGTTGACGTCCCCCACGTTCACGCCATACCGCGCTATCTTCGCCCGATCGATCTTCACCGTGAGACTCGGCTGCCCGAGCTCCTGCACGAGCGTGACGTGATTGATCCCTCGCACGGAATCGAGCACCTGCTTTACCTCTCTTCCCTTCGCCTCGAGCGTCGCGAGATCGCCACCGAACAGCTTCACGTCGAGTGAGCTCTTGAGCCCCGTTTCCGCCTCGTTGACCGCATCCTCGGCAGGCTGCGTGTAGTTGAATGTGATTCCCGGAAAGCCCGACAGCTTCTTGTCGATGGCCGCGATCAGCTCAGGCTTGCTGTGAATCGGACCACGCCATTCATCGTACGGTTTGAGCCCCACATAAAACTCGGCGTTGAAGAAGCCCGTGGGATTCGTTCCGTCATCGGGGCGGCCATGCTCGCTGGTGACGACTGTCACTTCGGGAAAGGATTTCAGAATCGTGCGAATCTGCGGGACGATGCGCGAGGATTCCTCGAACGAGATCGTGTACGGCATCGTCGCTCGAACCCAGAGCGCTCCCTCGTCCAGCTTCGGCATGAACTCGCCACCGATCGTCGGGATGAGCGCGAGCGAGATCACGAAAAGCACCGTGGACCCGGCAATCACACGCCACGGAAATTCCAGCGTCCACTCGAGCGCGCGTGCGTAGCGCGCGCGCATCCATTCGAACACGGGATTGCGCCGCTCGCGTACGTTGCCACGGAGCAGCCAGATGCAGAGAACCGGGAGCAGCGTAACCGTCAGCAGAAACGAGCCGACGACTGCGAAGATCGTGGTGTCGGCCATCGGCTGAAAGAGTCGTCCTGACGGCCCTTCGAGCGCGTAGATGGGCAGGAACCCCGCGATGATGACCGCCACCGCGAACAGGATCGGCCGATCCACCTCGGCGGCCGCGTCCACCACCACTTCGCGCAGATCGTACGTCGTGCCGTGTCGCAACGCGAGCTGTCGAAAGACGTTCTCCACCATCACGACCGCGCAATCGACGATGATGCCGAAGTCGATGGCACCGATCGAGAGGAGGTTCGCCGGGATGTGCTTGAGATCGAGGCAGATGAACGCGAACAACAGCGCCAGCGGGATCGTGATCGCCACGATGAGTCCCGCGCGAAAATCGTACAGGAAGAAGATGAGAATCACGATCACGATCACGATGCCGCGCAGCAGATTGTCCTGCACCGTGCGCGTCGTGAGCGCAACGAGCTCGCTGCGGTCGTAGTAGGGCCTGACCTTCACATCCTTCGGCAGGATCGAGTCGTTGAGCTCTTGCGTCTTCGCCTCGACGCCCTTGAGCACCGTCTGGGCCTGCTCTCCCTTGCGGAGCACGACGATTCCCTCGACCGCGTCATTCGCGGAATCGATGCCGAACTGTCCCAACCGGGGCGCGGCGCCGATCACGACCTGGCCAATATCCTTCACCAGGATCGGAGTGCCGTTGTGCACCGCGACGACGACGTTCCCGATGTCCTCCAGCGTCTCCACGCGCCCGAGGCCGCGCACGTAATAGAACTGCCCACCTTCCGAATAGAA
>JAQBQC010000017.1 GCA_028287205.1 Gemmatimonadota bacterium | reverse complement strand
ACTTTCAGTTCAATCGCGCGAAGCTGTTCCGCCCCGATCTCTCGCCGCCCGTGCGCACCATCAACATGATCCGGCTCGGTGAGGCGCTCACCACTCCCGACGCCGGCGTGGGCGGTCCACCCGTGCGCGCGCTGGTGGTCTACAACTCCAATCCCGCGGCAGTGGCGCCGGATCGGAGCGCGGTGGTGCGCGGGCTCGCGCGCGAGGAGCTCTTCACGGTGGTCCTCGAGCACTTCCTTACCGACACGGCCGACTGGGCCGACATCGTGCTCCCTGCCACGACGCAGCTCGAGCATTGGGACGTGCACTACTCGTACGGGCACCACTACGTGACGCTCAACCGGCCGTCGATCGTGGCTGTGGGCGAGTGCAAGCCGAATAGCGAGATCTTCCGTCTTCTCGCGGCGCGGATGGGCATCGATCATCCCGTGATGCGCGACGACGATCTCACGCTCATCCGGCAGGCGCTCGACTCGGAGAGCGACAAGCTGCACGGCGTGACGCTCGAGGTGCTGCTCGAGAAAGGGTACACGCGCCTGAACGTTGCGCGGCCCTATCTCCCGTTCGCCGAGGGAATCTTTCCGACACCGAGCGGAAAGTGCGAGTTCTATTCGCAGCGGTTGGCGGACATGGGACTCGATCCGATTCCGACCTACACGCCGCCCTACGAATCCGCGGACAGCTCGCCCGAGCTGGCATCGCGCTTCCCGCTCTCGCTCATCTCGTCGCCCGCGCATCAGTTCCTCAACTCGTCGTTCGTGAACGTCGACACGCTTCGACGCAGCGCGCACGAGCCGGAGCTGATGATTCACCCCGAAGACGCGACGCATCGCTCCGTGCTGAACGGAACGCGGGTCGAGGTGCACAACGATCGGGGAAGCTTCAGCGCCGTCGCCCGCGTGTCGGACGCGGTGAGCGAGGGAACCGTGTGGGCACCGTCGATCTGGTGGACGAAGTTCTCGAAGGACGGCCGCAACGCCAACGACACCACATCGCAACGCGAGACCGACCTCGGCCACGGCCCCGTATTCTATGACAATCTGGTGGAGGTCACCGCCGCCGCCGTAGAGGACTAGCGGACGGCCGCTGCACCACTGTAGGCTGAGACTCGCCCCGTTTCCACCCTGTAGCATCGGAGTAGTCCGTGTCGTCGTCGCACCCCGAAACTCTCGGCGCCCTGAAGCGTTCGCCGTACGCCGCCGCATCTCTCGCGCATCGCTCCGTGAAGGACGAGGTGCGAGCCAATCTGCTCGCCCGCCTCGCGAAGGGCGGTCCCATTTTCGCCGGCGTCGTGGGCTACGACGAGACCGTCGTCCCGCAGATCGTGAATGCGCTGCTCTCGCGTCACAACTTCATCCTGCTCGGGCTTCGCGGTCAGGCCAAGTCGCGCATCCTGCGCTCGCTCGCGACGCTGCTCGACGAAGTGATTCCCGTGATCGCCGGCAGCGAGATCAATGACAATCCCTTCGCGCCGATCTCGAAGTTCGCGCGCATGCGGATTGCCGAGATGGGCGACGACACGCCGATCGCGTGGCTCGATCGCGATTCGCGCTATGTCGAGAAGCTCGCGACGCCGGACGTCACGATCGCCGACATCATCGGTGACGTGGATCCGATTCGTGCGGCGCGCGGCGGGCACGTGCTCGCCGATGAGCTCACGATCCATTATGGAATGCTCCCGCGCGCCAACCGCGGCATCTTCGCGTTGAACGAGCTTCCGGATCTGGCCGGGAAGATTCAGGTCGGCCTCTTCAACATCATGCAGGAAGGGGACGTCCAGATCAAAGGCTATCCCATTCGCCTGCCGCTGGATGTGCTGATCTGCTTCACGGCGAACCCCGAGGACTACACGGCGCGCGGCAAGATCATCACGCCGCTCAAGGACCGCATCGGCAGCGAGGTCATGACGCACTATCCGGAGTCCGTGGAGCTCGGGATGGCAATCACGCAGCAGGAGGCGTGGGCCTCGCGCGGTGGGCTCCCCGTGCGTGTGCCCGATTTCATCTCCGAGGTGATCGAGCGCATCGCATTCGAAGCGCGCATGGACAAGCGCATCGACAAGCGCTCCGGCGTGTCGCAGCGCATGCCGATCTCCGCGCTCGAGAACGCGATCTCGAACGCGGAGCGCCGCTCGCTGCTCACGGGCGAGTGCGATGTGGTGCCGCGCATCAGCGACATCTACGCGGCGCTCCCCGCCATCACGGGCAAGATCGAGCTCGAGTACGAGGGCGAGCTCGTGGGCGGGCACGCGATCGCGCACGAGCTGATTCGTCGCGCGGCCGATGCGACGATGCACGAGCGCGCGGGCTCGCTCAACACCGACGACATGGTGATGTGGTTCGATCAGGGGAACGCGCTGCAGGTGGATGGCGATGTGTCGTCCGGCGCGATGGTCGAAGGCTTTCAGCGCATCCCGGGACTGCTCGAGGTCGTCTACGAGAGCGGGCTCGGAGAGAGCGGCGATGCGTCCGTGGTTGCCGCGGCATCGGAGCTCGTGCTCGAGGCATTGGTGGCGCGCAAGAAGATCTCGCGCTCCGATACGGGACAGTACGGTCGCGCGCAGCCTCCCGAGCGGCGCCGGCCAAATCAGGATCTCTTCGGCGGCGGCATGATGGCGTGATCGAGCATCCGGCAAGCGACCAGCGACAGTCGCTCGAGGCGGATGCTCGCCTCGATGCCGGGCTCACCGTGCGACCAGCGACGATGGCGGACCTCGCCGTCGTCGTCGAGCTTCGGCTCGCACTCCTTCGCGAGCATTCGCAGAATCCGATCTATCGCCGGCTGCGGCCCGATGCACCGGCGCGCGCGAGCCGGCTCTTCGCGGCGCAGCTTCGATGTTCGAGCGAAGTGACCTTCCTCGCCGAGAGCGACGGCGTTGCGGTTGGAGTGCTGCGATGCATCACGAGCGCGGGCCTGCCGCTGCTCTTCCCCGCGCGACACGGGTACATCTCGTCCGTCTACGTGGTTCCGACCGCGCGGCGGCACGGTGTGCTCCGCGCGCTCTTCACCGCGGCGATCGACTGGTGCCGCGCGCGCGGGCTTCGCGAGGCGCGGCTTCACAACGCAGTCGAGAACGAGACCGCCAACGCCGTCTGGGATGCGCTCGGCTTTCAGGTCGTCGAGCATCTGCGGGTCTGCCATCTCAGCTGATTCGCACGCACACATGCCGCTGATCACGATCTCGCGAATGGTCGGCGCGGGCGGCGCCGAGCTGGCGGCACGAGTGGCCGCGACTCTCGGCTGGCAGCTCGTCGACAACGATCTCGTCGACGCCGTCGCCCAGCGACTGGGCGTCCCGGTAGCGGAAGTCGTCGAACGCGAGGAGAAAGTTCCGACGCTGGTGCAGCGCATCGCGGACGCGCTCGCGCTCGGCGCCCCCGAAGTGCTCACCGGGCGGCCGACGACGCTGCCGCCGAGCGAGGAGCGCATTCTCGAGGTGACGGCGAACGTCATCGAGGAGGCGGTGGCCGCCGGCCCGACCGTCGTCGTCGGCCGCGGCGCACAGTGGGTGCTCGGCGAGCGCGAGGACTCGCTGCACGTGTTGTGCTACGCGGCCAGGTCGGAGCTCGTCGCGCGCGTTGCGGCGCGCCTGTCGCTCTCAGTCAAGGATGCGGAGAAGTACGTGACGGAGAGCAACAGGCAGCGGGAGCAGTACATTCGCTCCCACTGGAATCGGTCGTGGCTCGCGCACGAGAACTACCATCTCTGTCTCAATACCGGATGGCTTGGCATCGATCGCGCGACCTCGATCGTCGTGCAGGTCGCGCGCGAGCATTTCGGGTGAGCCTTACGGATTCGCTTTCAACGGCCGCTGTAACCTGCCAACGGCCGGACACGAATAACGGCGGCATGAGACGAATCGAACCCGACGATGAGGGAGGGCGTCCTCGCATCCTCGAGCATTTCTCGAGCATCACGCGTTCTCGTTTCGCACTTATCCGTTTGTGTCCGTTCAATCCGTATCATCAACTTGTTAAAGCCTGACCTGCGCGGTCGCGCTCTCGGGATCACGAACTGCCGCTCAGGGCGAGCTCCAATAGTCTGAGATACGGACACAAACGGATTGAACGGACACAAACTAAAGGAGCTCGCAAGGCGCGATGTGGATACTCGAGGAGGCGCGATGCGATCGGTCTTCGTCGGGTTCGATTCGTCTCATGCCGCCGTTATTCGTGTCCAGCCGTTGGCAGGTGATCTGATCCCTGCTCGATCCACGAGCTCCTTCCCTACAACCCCTTGAGCTCCTTCCGCGTCCCGAACACCCACGCCGCGAAGCAGAGCAGCACCCCGCCGCCTATCCCGATGGCAGCCGGTGCACCGAGCGCCGATGCCACGCTCCCCGACAACAGTGAGCCCACCGGCCCCATCCCCACGAACACGAACGCATACGCCGACATCACTCGTCCGCGCAGATGGTCGGGCGTGATCGTCTGCAGCAACCCGTTCGCCAGCGCATTGTTGAGAATCATCGTCATGCCGGCGAAGAACAGGATCACCGTCGAGAGCCAGATGTTGCGCGAAAAGGAGAACGCGATCAGCAGGGTGCTGAACGAGAACGCCGCCGCGGCGAGCACCTTCCCGCGCCGCACGCGCCGCCCGACCATCGCGAGCGCGAACGCGCCCGTCACCGCGCCCAGTCCCACGCTCGCGAGCAGCAGCCCGTACGTTCGCGCCGTGCCGTGCAGTGTGTCGCGCGCGATCACCGGCATCAGCACGAGATACGGAATGCCGAAGATCGAGTACACCGTCACCATGCTCATGAGCAGCGACACCTCGCGCGACTTCCGCATGAAGCGGATCCCCTCCATCAACCCCTCGGTCGGAGAGAGATCGGTGTGCGTCGCAGGCTTGGGCGTCAGCTTGATGCGAAAGAGGCTGATCAGCACGAGCAGGTAGCTGAGCGCATTGATCGCGAAGCACCACGCCAGCCCGAAGCGATCGATGATCACCGCCGCGAGACTCGGCCCCACGATGCGCGCGAGATTGAATCCGCTGGAGTTCAAGGCGATCGCATCGACCACATCGTCGCGGCCCACCAGCTCCACCATCAGCGACTGCCGCGTGGGGATGTCGAACGCGCTCGCGGTCCCGCCGAAGAGCGCGATCCCAATGAGCACGCCGATCGTCACGTGTCCGGTCCAGTTGAACCACCAGAGCAGCGTCGCCTCGAACAGCAGCAGCGCCTGGGTGATCCGCACGAGCTTCAGCTTGTCGCGCCGGTCCGCGAGCACTCCCGCGTACAGCGTGAAGAACAGCACCGGCAGTGAACCCGCCGCCGACTCCACGCCCACGAGAAACGGACTGTTCGTGATCTGCAGAACCACCCAGCCGAGCGCCACCTGCTGCATCCAGGTGCCAACGAGCGAGCCGGTCTGTCCGAACCAGAAGATCCGGAAGTTCCGGTGCTTGATGAGCACCGAGAACGGATTCCGGTAGCGCGGCGCGGCGATCGCGCCCGAGGGCGTCCCGCGCGGCGGTGTGAGCGTCGTCGGTGGTGCGGAGTCGATCATCCCGAGGGGTTGCAAGGTCCCGGCGTCAGTGTCATCCTGCGATCAGACACCCGGCCGTGTCGCTCCTGCTCTACGCGAGTTCGCGACCACCACAACCTAAAGCCGTCCACTCAGCTGCGCTTTCACACGTACGGCAAGTTCAGCCCCCAGATGGCCGATGCCATCGACCTCCAGTCCCTGCTCGACAAGCTGGCGGATTTTCTGCTGCAGTCGGGCTTCGCCGGCGGCAAGATGCAGAGCCCGTACTGGGATGACATGGGGCACGAGCAGGATCGCTCGATGGATGCGCTGCGCGAAGCGATTCTCAACGCGCTGATGGAGAGCGGGCAGTTCACCGCCGAGATGCTCGAGGCGCTCCGCGGCGACGGCAAGGACGACGACGGTGAGAGCGCCGAAAAGCTCGCCAAGCTCCTCGACGACATCATCTCCAAGCTCGTCGAGGAAGGCTACCTCAACGTCGATGCGCCGCCGCAGATGCCCGCGAGCCATCAGCCCGTCACCGGCCCCGGCGGACTCGCGCACGCAGCCTCGAAGGACGTGCAGTTCTCACTCTCCGAGAAGGGCATCGACTTCCTCGGCTTCAAGACCCTGCGCGGCCTTCTGGGATCACTGGGCCGCTCGAGCTTCGGCAGCCACGACACGCCCTATCTCGCCACGGGCATCGAAGCCGATGCGTCGAGCAAGCCCTACGAGTTCGGCGACACGCTCAACCTCGACGTGAACGCGACGTTGCAGAACGCGCTCATTCGAAACGGCAATCTGGACGTCCCCATCGATCTCGACTACGGGGACCTCATGGTGCGCCAGGCAGAGTACCTCTCCTCGTGCGCGACGGTGCTGATGCTCGACACGTCGCACTCGATGATCCTGTACGGCGAGGACAGGGTCACGCCGGCAAAGAAGGTGGCGCTCGCGCTCACGCACCTCATTCGCACCCAGTTCCCCGGCGACACGATTCGCGTGGTGCTCTTTCACGACTCGGCGGAGGAGATCCCGCTCAACCGCCTCGCGCACGCGCAGGTCGGCCCGTACCACACCAACACGGCCGAGGGGCTCAAGCTCGCGCGGCGCATTCTCATGTCGCAGAAGAAGGACATGCGACAGATCGTGATGATCACGGACGGCAAGCCGAGCGCGCTCACGATGCCCAACGGGATGATCTACAAGAACTCGATGGGGCTCGACGCCATGGTCACGGCCGCCACGCTACGCGAAGTCGCCGACTGCCGGCGGTCGGGGATCGTGATCAACACCTTCATGCTCGCGCGCGACCGCGCTCTCATTGAGTTCGTGAAGCGCATGTCCGCGATCAGCCGCGGCAAGGCGTACTTCACGAACACGATGACGCTCGGTCAGTTCATTCTCATGGACTTCCTGAAGCGGAAGACGCGGAAGGTGTCGTAGCAGGGAGGTTCTCCGCCTTCCAGCGCATCGCGGTATAGATGCGCGTGCGCCCACTCGGGTGATCGAAAAAGATTCGCTCCTCCCACGGGCCCGGCTCGAGCTTCCGGTACTCGCTCAGCTTGAGCGCCACCTGGGCGAAGCCGTCGGGTTGCCGCGCGGTGTTCAGGCCGAAGATGTCCGCCTCGTATTCCTGCGTGCGCACCAACGTGTTGGTGAGCGGGGTGATCACGAAGAAGTACGCGGTGAACAGAAACGCGAAAAGCGGCAGCCCCGCGATGTCGGCGACACCACGCACCTTCCACGTCGCCTCGTAGCGCGTGCGAAGTCGCTCGAAGAGCCACGCCACGAGCGCGAAGCCGATCACGATGAGGATCCCGAGCTCCATGAATCCCTTGTAGACGTGATTCAACACGTAGTGACCCATCTCGTGTCCCATCACCGCCTCGATCTCTTCCAGTGAAGCGCGGTTGAGCAGATTGTCGTTGAGCGTGATGCGCTCCGTCCCGAGCGCACCGCTCACGTTGGCGCTGATCCGCTTGCTCTGCTTCGATGCGTCGATCTCCCACACGTCCGTTACGGCGATGCCGTTCTGCCGCGCCAGGCGAAGGATCGGGTCGACCACGCGCGCATCCGCGAGCTTGGTGGGTGAATTGAACACGGGCACGAGCACGATCGGCGTGAGCACGACCAAGAAGAACTCGATCGCGACCGCGACCATCGAGCCCCACACCCACCAGTGTTTCGGGAGGCGGCGCGCGAACGTGTACGGCACCGCGACGAACAGCACTCCCATCACGAGCGAGAGCACGAACCCCTTCCCCTGCTCGGCTATCCACGCCGCGAAGGTGAGATTCGAGAGAGAGTACGCGTGCTCGCGAACAAAGCTCTCGTAGATAGTCCACGGAAGCGTGAGCAGTGTCACCAAGGCCAGGAACTGCACCCAGTACAGCGCGTTCTGCAGCACCCTCACCTTCGTCCATCGCTCGGCGACATCCCGCATGCGCGAGGAAACTCCTGTCGCGAGGAGGAGTATGAATACGCAACCAGCAATTACGAAGTCCCAAAGGCTCAGCCAGTAGTTTCCTTCGGTATACGCATCCGATTGCGCCTTCCGATCGCTCGAAAGGGTCGCGAGGTACGCTCGGGTGGCCGCCTCGGGATCCAGACGCCCGTTCACTCCCCGCGCGGCAACGGGAGGCGTGGCGAGCACAGGCGATGCTCCCGACCGCTGCGCGCACGCAGGCGCCGCGAGTGCGGCCAGCGCACAGAATAGTGCTGCCGTGTACAGCGCTCGAATGAAAGACATTGGATTTTCTTGATGGAGGAGCCGCACGCCGAATCGGGTGCAGCGTGGTTCGACCCTACGCCCGATGGCCGAGTGAAGTTAGATTGGCTGCAGGGCGCTGTTACGGCAACCATTCGTCCTCCGTCCTTTCACTGTACCGCGCGTGACGTTCCACGGGTGGTGCTCCCCCACAGTGCACTGCGCCGGTATTCATGACAACACCTCTTCGTGCCAACGACCAGTCCGCCCCTCCACGCGAGCGGCGTAACTGGAAGCTCCGCCCATTCTCCGCAATCACGCTGCGACGCGGCCCGGTCCAGTACTGGACGGCCGGCGCCATCGTCGTTGCTATCGTGGCGGCGTTTCTCGTGTGGAGATTCTCACCCGCGATGGCGCTTAGCGACACGAGCATCGCGTACTCCGAAGCCGCGCAGGTACTGAGCGCACGCCAGGTCTCCACCCTGACCGTCACGAACGACGGCGCGCGACTCCTTCTCACGCTGCGCACTCCGCGCATCGTCAACGGCCGCGAGATCCGAACCGTGGAAGCGCTCGCCCCCGCGCGCGCCATTTCTCTGGCGGATCTCGAGCGCTGGGGCGCCTCCGGAACCATCGTTCGGGTCGTGGAGCCGCACGCAAGCACGACCGAGCGCCTGATCCAGCTCGGGAGCCTGCTCCTCGTCCTCTCCTTGATCGTCGGCTACGCTCTCCATCATCGCGGCGCCCTCGGCACCAATCGCTTCGCGCCGTCGCCAGCCTCGCGGCACCTGACGCTACGCGACGTGGGCGGCGCGCGTGAGGCGCAGGCCGATCTGCGAGACGTCATCGCCTATCTCAAGAGCCCCGAGCGCTTTCTGACGATGGGCGCGCACTGCCCGAAGGGCGTGCTTCTCGTCGGTCCCCCGGGAACGGGAAAGACGCTGCTCGCACGCGCGGTCGCCGGTGAGGCAGGCTGCCCCGTCATCGTGGCAGCCGGCTCCGATTTCAACGAGATGTACGTCGGTATCGGTTCGCGTCGCGTGCGCCAGCTCGCGAAGCAGGCCCGCGACGCCGCCCCCTGCATCGTCTTCATCGACGAGTTCGACTCGCTCGGTGGACGCCGCGGCCGGCCCAATCGGTCCGGTGAAGAGGAGGTCACGCTCAACCAGCTGCTCGTCGAGATGGACGGCATGGCCAGCAACAACGGCGTCGTCTGGATGGCCGCGACGAACCGCGAAGACATGCTCGATCCCGCCGTTCGCCGCCCGGGCCGCTTCGATCGCGTCGTAGAGGTTCCGCTGCCCACGGCTGCGGATCGCCTCGAGATCCTGAAGATCCACGCCGCGCGCAGCAGGCTCGCGCCCGACGTGAATCTCGACCGACTGTCCCAGCTCACCGTCGGACACTCGGGCGCCGAGCTCGCGAATCTGCTCAACGAGGCTGCGATCATCGCGGTGCAGGACACTGGCGACGTCATCACCAACGCGCACGTCGAGCAGGCGCGCGACCGCATCCTCCTGGGGCGCGTTCGCTCCGGGATGGTGATCAACGACCAGGAGCGCCGTCTCATCGCGTTGCACGAGTCGGGACACGCAGTGGTCGGAATGGTCGCGTGCCCG
The DNA here is from genome assembly GCA_028287205.1 of Gemmatimonadota bacterium. Classification (GTDB taxonomy): domain Bacteria; phylum Gemmatimonadota; class Gemmatimonadetes; order Gemmatimonadales; family Gemmatimonadaceae; genus FEN-1250. Next base: position 878 of record JAQBQC010000017.1, on the reverse strand, counting down.
GAAGACAAGCTGCACAAGATCACCATCGAGCCGCGTGGACGCTCACTCGGCGCCGCGCACTTCTCGCCGGAGTCCGATCGCCACCTGCATCCGCGCCATTATCTCGAAGGGATCATCGCCAAGGCACTCGGCGGTCGCGCAGCAGAGCTCGTGTTCCTGGGTCGCGACGCCGTAACCACCGGCGCCGGGAGCGATCTCGTGCAGGCGACGAGCATCGCCCGCCGCATGGTCGCCGAGTTCGGCATGAGCGACACGATCGGCCTCGTGAGTGCAGACCCGCAGGCACAGGGCGGCGCGCCGAGCGGACAGCTCCAGGGCGAGATCGACACCGCGATTCGTGCTCTCATGACCGCGCAAGCCACCCGCGCCGAAGCGATCGTGCAACAGCATCGCGATGCGGTCGAGGCGCTGGCCTCCGCGCTCGTCGAGCGCGAGGTGCTCACCGCCGAGGAGGCGTATGCGATCGCTGAAGCGCATGGCGTCCACACGGGCCGCGCGACCACGACCACGGAATCGCTCGCGACGGCCTGATCGGTCGTCACGCGGCAGCTACAGCCGCGTGACGACCGGCAGCTCCAGCTCGAAGAAGAATCGGGTGCCGTTCGCCTCACTCGTCTCCACGCCGAGCGTTCCGCCCATGGCGGCAACGAGCTTTCGGCAGATCGAGAGTCCGAGCCCCGCGCTCGAGAACGCGTAGTCGCCGGGGTCGCGACGGCGGAATGGATCGAAGAGAGAGCTCATTACCTGCGCCGGGATCCCGCGTCCGGTGTCGCGCACCGAGAACTCCAGCCGCGAGCGCGACGGCGCCTTCACCGAGATCTCGACGAACCCGCTCGACGTGAACTTGAGCGCGTTCGTCGTGAGATTGAGCAGCACAC
>JAQBQC010000543.1 GCA_028287205.1 Gemmatimonadota bacterium | reverse complement strand
CGCGCGCGTGGAAGCGCATCGCTGTGCCCGTCCCGCAGGCACGCCCCCGCGCTACTGCGGCGACGGCTGCGCGGAGATTGGTGCTGCGGCAGATGCGCGCGTCGCGGAGAGCGTCACGCGCTGAGCGAGCGGCGCTGCGCACGAGAAGTCCCGGAAGTAAGATTGTCACCATGACTACCGACGTCTCGGCCGTTCACCCGGCCCTCACCGCCCTGTCCGAAGAGGAGAGCGCGTTCCGCGATGCGGTCGCCGCGTTCGCGGAGCAGGAGGTTCGGCCGCGCGTGCAGGAGATGGAGCGTGCCGCGCGCATCGATCCCACCCTCATCCCCGCGCTCTTCGAGCTCGGCCTCATGGGCATCGAGGTCGCGGACAAGTACGGTGGTGCGGCCGGATCGCTCATGATGGTGACGCTCGCGGTGGAAGAGATCAGCCGCGTCGATGCGTCCTCCGCGATCATGGTCGACGTGCAGAACACGCTGGTGAACTATCCGATCTCGCGCTACGGCACGGATGCGCAGCGCGAGCGATTCCTTCCGCGCCTCACATCGGGCACCATCGGCGCCTACGCGCTCTCCGAAGCCGGCTCCGGCTCCGACGCCTTCGGCCTCGCGACGCGCGCCGAGCAGCTGGGCGATGCCTGGTCGCTCACGGGTCGAAAGCTCTGGATCACGAACGGCGCCGAAGCGGGCATCTTCGTCGTCTTCGCGAATGCGAATCCGCAAGCCGGCTACAAGGGGATCACGGCCTTCATCGTGGAGCGCGACACGCCCGGCTTTACCGTCGGCAAGAAGGAGGACAAGCTCGGCATCCGTGCCTCGAGCACGACCGAGCTGCTCTTCGACGGATGCGTCGTGCCCGCGGCGAACGTGCTGGGCGAGGTCGGGCAGGGGTACAAGATCGCGATCGAGACGCTGAACGAGGGGCGCATCGGGATCGGCGCGCAGATGATCGGCATCGCGCGCGGCGCGCTCGAAGCGACCATCGAGTACGTGAAGGAGCGCAAGCAATTCAGCACGCGCCTCGCGGATTTTCAGGCCATTCAGTTCCAGCTCGCGCAGGCCGCGACGGAGCTCGAGGCCGCGCGTCTCCTCGTCTACAACGCGGCGCGCCTCAAGGACAGCGCGCAGCCGTTCACGCGCGAGGCGGCGATGGCCAAGCTGTTCGCATCGCAGGTGTGCGAGCGCGTCACGTCGCTGTGCGTGGAGCTGCACGGCGGCTACGGCTACACCAAGGACTACCCCGTCGAAAAGTTCTACCGCGACGCGAAGATCGGCACGATCTACGAGGGAACGTCGAACATGCAGCTCCAGACGATCGCGAAGCTGCTGCTCAAGTAGCCCGGCGCGCTTCGCTCAGCGCTGCAGTGCGCCGATCACCGTCGGGAGCGCCCCTATCAGCCAGACGAGCGCTGCCGCGATGTAGGAGTAGGTCTTCGAGACCTTCCCGGTGACTTGAAGTCCGATCGCCAGTAGAATGGTCTGCCAGATCGTGAACACATCTACGCGCGTAAGGAGCGCCAGAATTACGGGCGAGGCCTTGTCGGGATCCAGCAGCGCGCCAAGCCCCACAGTCAGTCGCGCTGCACCGTTCAGCCGTTCGGGACTCGACAAGTAGGCGATCACCGCGCCCGCCACAATGCCCAGTATCCTGGGAACGAACGCGTACGTCGCGACCATGATCGCCGTCTGCGCCGTCTGCTTCGATTCGAAGATCTTGCCCACCATCCAGAGCACGAGCCCTGTCAGAATTACCGAGATTGGGATCGACACGATGATGATGTACGGCGCCATCTTCTCGCCCATCGCCATCTGCCCCTTGAGCTGCTCCGCGGTGACCTGGGGATGCGCCTTCAGCACCGGTGCCGACTGTCGAGCCATCTCGGCATCGAACACGGGCTGCATCAGCGACTTCGTGCCGAGAATGAGGATGGCGAAGATCACCGTCACTACGAGCAGCTGCAGGCCGAAGCCCGAGCCCTCGCGCCGTTTGAACACCTGCTATGGGTAGTTGAAGATGACGATGAAATCTACCAGAGCGACGCTTGGGACGCGGCGGGCGCAATCGCTGGCTCGGTCACGACACTGCTCCGTAGGTAGGGGGGCTGCAACTATGATCCACGCGAATACGTAGTCTCGCCAGTACCCGTTTCAGAAGCCGCTCACTCGCGCCCTCTCCTGCCTCATTCAAAGCCCTTGCCGAGGACCGTCTCCGTGCGCCGTGCGCTCGCAATGCTGCTCTGCTCTCTGGCCGCTGTTCCGATTGCCGCGCAGGTGCCCGCGAGGGAATACGCGGCGCGGCGCGACTCTCTCGCCGCGGCGATGTCGGACGGCGTGCTGATCGCGCTGGGCGGACACGAGCCGGCGGAAGACTATCTCAGCTTCTATCCCGTTCCCTCCTTCTTTTATCTCACCGGAGTGACGGAGCCCGAGGCGGCGCTCGTGATCGTGAAGCGGCAGGCTGCGGTCACGATGACCCTGTTCGTCCAGCCGCGGGATCCGGCGCGTGAAGTGTGGACGGGCACGAGACTCGGTGCGGAGGGGATGACCCGCGCCACAGGAATTCCCGCTCGAACCGTGGACAAGCTGCGTCCCACGCTCGACTCTCTCCTCGCGGGCGCGGGAACACTCTCCGTGATAGGCGATCTCTCCGGCGACGGCTTCGCCACGCGCGACGAGCAGTTCGTCTCCTCGCTGCACCGCGATCATCCCAAGTTGCACATCGTGGTCGCCAACGATCTCGTCGACCATCTGCGCATGCGCCACAGCGCGGCCGAGCTCGCGCTCGAGCGGAAGGCGATCGACATCACCGTCCGCGCGCAGCACGACGCGATCTCGGCGATCCGCCCCGGCGTGAACGAGTTCGAGATCCAGGCGCTGATCGACTACACCTTTCGTCGAAATGGCTCGGACCGTCCGTCGTTCTCGTCCATCGTGGGATCGGGCCCGAATTCCACCGCGCTGCACTACAACGCGAACGACCGCTTCATGAACTCCGGCGATGTCGTCGTGATGGACATCGGCGCGTCGTATCGCGGCTATGCGGCCGACGTCACCCGCACGGTTCCGGTGAGCGGCACCTTCTCGCCCGAGCAGCGCGCCATCTATCAGCTCGTGCGCGACACACAGCGCGCGGCGGAGCAGGTTGCCAAGCTCGGCGCGACCTCCGCGGAGATGGACGCCGCGGCGAACAGGGTTCTGAGCACAGGGCTCGCACGGCTGAGACTCATCGAGTCGGCGGATGGCGTGTTCGATGCGGGGGCCGCGTGCCGCAGGCCCACGGCGAAGGGATGCTCGCAGTTCTATCTCTACTACTTCCACTCGCTGGGCCATGCGATCGGGATCGAAGTGCACGATCCAACCTCGTTCCGCATCGAGCCCGGAAACACCTTCACGATCGAGCCGGGCATCTACGTGCGTCCAACCGTGCTCGATGAGCTTCCGGACACGCCGCGGAACAGGGCGATGATCGCGAAGCTGCGCCCTGCAGTGCAGCGCTACGCCAACATCGGCGTGCGCATCGAGGACGACTACTTCGCTACG
>JAQBQC010000489.1 GCA_028287205.1 Gemmatimonadota bacterium | reverse complement strand
CACGACGGCGTCACGCGCGCGATCTCATCCATGACCTCCGCCGAGTCCTTGAACGGCGTGGGCAGCCCGAGGCGATTCGAGAGCTCGATGAGAATCTCGAAATCGCCGCGCGCATCGCCCGGTGGCTCGATCGCCTTGTGCATCATCTGAATTCGGCGCTCCGTGTTCACCACCGTCCCGGTCTTCTCCGCGAACGAGGCGCCGGGCAGCACCACGTCTGCGTAGCGTGCCGTCTCGGTGAGGAAGAGATCCTGCACGGCAACGAAGTCCAGGTTGTGGAACCACTCTTCCGCGTGCGCGATGTCAGGGTCGGAGATGATCGGATTCTCTCCCATCACGTACAGCCCGCGAACCGGGCTTCCTTCCTGCACGATCTCGGTGACGCGCAGCCCCGCCACGAGCGACAGCTTCTCCTCGGGCACGTGCCACTCGTCCGCGTACACCTTCCGCACCTTCGGATCCTGCACGGGGAGATAGTCCGTGTAGTACATCGGGATCGCGCCCACGTCGCTCGCGCCCTGAACGTTGTTCTGTCCGCGAATCGGAATCATCGGTGCGCCCCAGCGTCCGATCATTCCCGTCACGAGCAGCAGGTTGAGCAGCGTGGTGACGATGTCGGTTCCGGTGTGATGCTGCGTGAGCCCCATCGCCCACAGCGTCGCGGAGCGCGGCCCCTTCGCGTACAACTCGGCCGCCCGGCGAATGAGGTCGGCAGGCACGCCGGTGATCGTCTCCGCCATCTCCGGCGTGTACGGCGCCACGGACTCGCGCAGCGCGTCGATCCCGTGCGTGCGCGACTCGATGAACTTCGTGTCCTCCAGCTTCTGCGCGAAGATGTGATTCACCATCGCGTTGAGCAGCACGACGTCCGTACCGGGGAGCATCTGCAGATGGATGTCGGCGCGCTCCGCGAGCTCGATCCGCCGTGGGTCCGCGACGATGAGCGTCGCGCCGCGCCTCTGCGCCCGCTTGATCGCAGCGCCGAAAACAGGATGCGATTCGGTGGTGTTGGCCCCGAGGATGAAGATGACGTCGCTCTCGGTCTCGACCTCGCGCATCGAGCCGGACGCGGCACTCGTGCTCATGGCGCGCTGCATCGCGCTCACCGACGACGAGTGACAGAGTCGCGTGCAGTGATCGATGTTGTTCGTTCCGATCGCGCCGCGGAGCAGCCGCTGCAGCAGGTAGTTCTCCTCGTTCGTGCACTTCGCCGAGGAGAACACCGCGAGGCTGTCGGGCCCCTTCGTATCGCGCAGCTTCAGCATCTGCGAAGCCGCCAGGTCGAGCGCCTCGTCCCACGTCGCCTCACGGAACGGCTCGTACCAGCTTGCCGGAGTCGCCACGCGGTCGCGCGCATCACCCAGCGGGGCATCGAGCAGCGGAAGCTTCTGCAGCGGGTTGAACTTCGGGCGGCGCTTGTGCGTCTGCCCTTCTTCGGCCACGATCATCCACGGCCCGTTGCGACGCCCCCACTTCGCGGTCTGCTCCGCGGACGGCTCCCACGACCACTCGCCATCGCGCTTCACCCAGCCCTTGCGGATGAGCGGCTTCGTCAACCGGTCGCGATGCATCGCGAAGTCGAATCCGAAGCGGCCCTTCACGCACGTCGAGCCGATGTTGGGAGTCGTCTCCTCGATCCAGGGGCTCCGCACGCGCTGGATGTCGTTGCCGCGCACCTCGAGATCGATCTGGCATCCGACGCCGCAGTATGGACACACACTCCGCACCTCGCGCACCGGCTCGCGCAGCGACTCCGCCCGCATCTTCGCGAGCGGGATGATGTCGTGGATGGCGCCCGTGGGGCACACGCGCACGCACTCGCCGCACCACGTGCACCCCGCGTGTTCCGGATTTCCATCCGCGCCCACGATGATCTCGGCGTACTCGCCCCGGTATCCCGTCTCGAGCACGCCCACCACCTGGATGTCCTCGCACGCGCGCACGCATCGCGTGCACAGGATGCAGGTGGACATGTCGTGCTGGATGAGGGGGTCGCCCTCACGCTCATCGCCGGTTCGCAGGCCGAGCGACGAGCGCTTTTGCGTGGGCACGTCGTAGCGGCGCACGTACTCCTCGAACTCGTTGCGTGCGCCACCAACCGGAATCTCCTCCACCGGATAGCGCTCGAGGAGCATGCCGAGCACTGCCTTTCGATTCTCCACTGCGGCGTGCGATTCGGTCGTCACCTTCTGCCCATCCGCGGCTTGCGTCGCGCACGAGGCCACGAGCTTGGGCGTGCCCTCGACGGAGACGAGACAGATGCGGCAATTGCCGACGATGGGAAGCTTCGGGTACCAACAGAGCGTCGGCACCGCGAGGCCCATCGAGCGGGCAGCCTCGAGAATCGTGGTGCCTTCCGGCACCGTCACTTCACGTCCGTCGATCGTTAGCGTCGGCATGTCATCTTGTCGCTGGGGTACATCGAATCGGGACAGGCGCTCCCGTCTCTATAATAACCGTTACGAGCTGAGCCCGCGACGCGTGAGCGGGGCTCCAGTGGCGTCTGCGACGATTCCTCAGTTCGCCTATGAGGCCTGGCGCAGCGCGATTTGCGCGAGTGCGATGTAATACCCCGATCTCGCTTCCTCGCTCCGCGCACGAGACGCGAGCTGCCGCTCGGACGGGCACCAATAGTGTGAGATACGGACAAAACGGAATGAACGGACACCAACGGACACCAACGTATAAGCTCGTATTTGCGGTGATCCGTTGGTGTCCGTCTCCCTCCGTTCAATTCGTTTCATCAATTGTTAGCGCTTGTGTTCCGCGCGCTGTGAAGCGCGCACACCTCAGTATTGCGCGTGACTTCGCGCACCTGATTTACATCTAATGTCGCTTCTTACGTTGCATCGCGACATGCA
>JAQBQC010000481.1 GCA_028287205.1 Gemmatimonadota bacterium | reverse complement strand
CACCGTGAGCAGCAGGATCACCGAGGCGGGCAATCCCGCGCGTTCCGACTCCGGTGCGGATGATGTCATTGGGATGCTCGGAATCTTCGGGCAGAAAGTCGCGTGTGCACAATGTGTGATCCTGACCGCCCGGGGAAGCGCTTGGCCGCGTTCGCCTGGCCGGGTGTGTCCCGCACGCGCGACGGAGTTGCGTGACTCCGCATTCCGTACTAGCTTCGCTCCACCTACCTGTTCAGTGGAACGGGTGTGGTGGCGAGGCACGCGACATTCTGGATCCGCAGGGGACGATGACAAAAACCGGCTCCGATCTCATCTACGGCACGCTCAACGTGCTCGTGCTCAAGGCGCTCACCTGGCAGCCAATGCACGGCTACGCGATCTCCAACTGGCTGCGCGAGCGCTCCGGCGGAACGCTCCATGTCGATGACGCGGCGCTCTACAAGTCGCTCCATCGTCTCGAATCGCAGGGCGCCATCGAGAGCGAATGGGGCGTGTCCGAGAACAATCGTCGCGCGAAGTTCTATCGCCTCACGGCGATCGGACGCCGGCAGCTGCGCGACGAGCGCACGGCGTGGATGGAGTTCGCGGTCGCCGTGACGCGCGTGCTGCGCACCGCCTGAGCGATGTCGCCGCGCCCGGACATCAGACGCGTGTTCCGGCTCGGCCTCTTTCGCCGCGCCGCCGCCGCCGTGGAAGAGGAGTTCGCGTTTCACCTCGACATGCGCACGAGTGAGCTCGTCGCCCAGGGGTGGGAGCACGACGCCGCGCGCACGGAAGCGCGCCGCCAGTTCGGCGACCTCGACGATGCCCGCAATTTCTGCAAGCGAACGGACGAACGACGGGAACGACAGACCATGCGCACGGAATTGCTCGACGGCCTCACGCAGGACGTCTCGTTCGCGATACGCACGCTGCGCCGCGCGCCGGCGTTCACTCTCGTCGCGGCGCTCACGCTGGCGATCGGCATCGGCGCGAACACCGCGATCTTCAGCGTCGTGCGGGGGATTCTCCTTCGTCCACTTCCGTTCTCCGCTCCCTCGCGGCTCGTGATGGTGCGATCGACGTATCGTGGCGAGCCCGGCACCTCCTCGCCGGCCAACGTCGCCGACTATCGCGCCCAGAATCACTCGTTCACATCGATGGCGGTAATCGATGGGCACTCCGTGGTGATCACCGGATCCGGCGATCCGGAGCAGCTGCGCGGTTTCGACGTGGGCGGCGACTTCTTCTCCATACTCGGTGTCAACGCGCTCAAGGGCACTACGGCATTCGCTCCCGAGGACACCGCGTGGAAGGGAACGAAGTCGGTGCTCGTGAACGAGACACTCTGGCGCAATCGCTTCGGCAGCGATCCGGCGCTCGTCGGCTCGATGCTCACGCTCGACAACGAGCGGTACCGAGTGATCGGCATCGTGCCCGCCGGCTCGGCGTGGCCAAGCAAGGCGATGCTGTGGTTTCCCTTCACGTACGATCCGGCAAGGCTCGAGAACAGCCGCGGCGCCGTGTATCTCGAGACGCTCGCACGGCTCAAGCCCGGCGTCACGCTCGCGAGCGCAACCGCGGACATGAAGACGATCGCGGCGCGACTCGCCGAGCGGTATCCCGACAAGAATTCGGGACTTGGCGCCAAGGTCGTTCCCATGCACGAATATCTCACCGGCAATCTCCGTCTTCCGCTACTCGTGCTGCTCGGCGGCGTCGCGTTCGTGCTGCTGATCGCGTGCGCAAACGTCGCGAACCTGCTGCTCGTGCGCGGCGTGGCGCGCGAGGGCGAGCTCGCCGTGCGCACCGCGCTCGGCGCCGGTCGCGGCCGGCTCATCCGCCAGCTCGTGACCGAAAGCCTTGTGCTGTCGCTCGCAGGCGGCGCGATCGGACTGCTGCTCGCGATGGCCGGAACGAAGCTGCTCGTCGCGTCGGCGCCGAAAAACATTCCGCGGCTCGATTCGATCCAGGTGGACGGCGCGGTGCTCGCGTTCACGCTGGTGATCACGGCCGTGACGGGCGCGCTGTTCGGGCTCATGCCGGCGCGACAGATGCTCAACCCCGACCTCTCGCGCACGCTGCGCGAAGGCGGCCGCGGGGGCGGACAGCGCGCCGGAAAGCATCGTGCGCGCAGAGTGCTGGTGGTCGCGGAGGTCGCGCTCTCGGTGATGCTGCTCGCGGGAGCGGGACTGCTCATTCGCAGCTTCACCCGGTTGACGAGCGTGGACCCCGGATTCCGCACCGACCACTCGATGTCGTTCGAGCTCAGTCTCCCGGACTCCAAGTATCCGGATCCGGGCAAGCAGGCAACGTTCATGAATGCCGTGATGGAGCGCATGCGCGCGTTGCCAGGCGTGCAATCGGCCGGAGCTGGGCTCGGGCTGCCGCTCACGGATTTTGGATTCGGCTTTACGTTCAAGGTCGCGGGGCGCGCCCCGGTCAAGCCTGAGGACGAGCCGGATGCGGAGGTGCGCATCGCGACACCGGACTATCTGACGACGTTGGGCATTCGCGTGACGCGCGGCCGGGGATTCAATCGCCTCGATGACGCGAGCGCTCCGCGCGTGATGCTCATCACGGAGGCCGCCGCGCGCAAGTTCTTCCCGAATGAGGATCCGCTCGGCAAGCACGTCACCTTCGGCTGGTCGCGCGACTCCGTGGCTCTCCAGGGTGACATCGTCGGCGTGACGGCGGACGTGAAGCAATCCTCGCTCGCCGTCGCGACGCTGCCGCAGATGTGGGTGCCGTTCGACCAATGGCCGATGTCGAACATGACGGTAGTGCTGCGCTCCACTCGCGATCCGCAGGGCGTGGCCGCGGACGCGCGCCGCGCGATTCGCGAGCTCGATCCCGATCTGGCCATCGCGCACGTCACGACACTAGACGACGTGCTGGCGACGTCGGTGGCGCAGCCGCGCTTCTACATGACGCTGCTCACCGCGTTCGCGGTCGTGGCGATAGTGCTCGCGTCGATCGGCATCTACGGCGTGATCGCGTATCTCGTCGGCCAGCGCGCGCGCGAGATCGGCATCCGGATCGCGCTCGGCGCGTCCCCATCGCGCGTGGTGCGGATGGTCGTGAACGAGGGAGTGGCGATGGTCGGTGTGGGCATCTCGATCGGCATCGTGGGTGCGATCGCACTCACGCAGCTCATGCGCGCGCTGCTCTTCAACACGAAGTCGACCGATCCGATGACGTACATCCTCGTGACGCTCGTGCTGGCGGCGGTGGCGATGCTGGCGTCGTCCGTGCCAGCGCTGCGTGCGGCGAACGTGGATCCCGCGCTGGCAATGCGCGCGGAGTAGCAAGCTCGGCGCCTTGCGGAAACAATCGCTGGCATCTTTGCCTTGAGATGGCTCAAGGAGAATTCCATGGCGAAGGTGTGGTTGATCACCGGCAGCTCGCGCGGGCTCGGTCGCGCTCTGGCAGAGGCAGTGCTCGAGAGCGGCGACGTTCTCGTCGCGACCGCCCGGAGGCCTGAGCAGCTCAATGATCTCGTCGCGCGCTACGGCAACCGGGTGCGCGCCGTCGCGCTCGACGTCACGAGCGAGCTCGCGGCAACGGAAGCGATCGCGGCGACGATCGACGCATTCGGGCGCATCGACGTGCTCGTGAACAACGCAGGCTATGGCGACGTCGGATCGATCGAGGACACGAGCCTCGCCGATTTTCGCGCACAGATCGAGACGAATCTCTTCGGCGTGATCAACGTCACGAAGGCCGCGCTCCCTGTGATGCGCGAGCAGCGATCGGGCCACATCGTTCAGCTGTCATCGATCGGGGGGAGAGTCGGACCTGTGGGACGCGGTCCTTACTCGGCCGCAAAGTGGGGCGTGGAGGGATTTTCCGAGGTCCTTGCGAAGGAGGTCGCACCGCTCGGCATCAAGGTGACGATCGTCGAGCCGGGCGGCTTTCGCACCGATTTCGCCGGTGAGTCGACGACGATTCGGCAGACTCGCCCTGAGTACGACGCGACCGTTGGCAAGGTCGCGCAATTTCAACGTGAGTACGACGGGAAACAGCCGGGCGATCCGGCGAAGGCGGCCGCGGTGATCATCCACATCGCGAATCTCGACGCACCACCGCTGCGACTTCTGCTCGGCAGCGACGCGGTGAACGGGGCAGAGAAGGCAGATCTCGCGCGGCTCGAGGCGGATCGCGAGTGGCGCGCGCTCAGTGTGTCGACGGACTTCGAGGGCGGCGGCGGCACAAACCCGTATGCGTGGGAGAAGAAGTAGCGCGCGTCACACGAGCCAGGCTTCTCGCGCGATCAGGAACAACCCTGCGACGACGACCACGGCTCCGAGGGCTCGCGCGACGCGCTCACCGGAGGGTGCGAGACGTTCGACAGTGATGGCTGCCGTCACGACAATCATCGCGCGCATGTCCATGATCCCGATCACGAGGAGGATCGCCGTCAGAGTCGCACTGCAGCAGCTGCAGTGCAGGCCAATGCGCAGGCCAAGTCGCCAGGCCGCGCCGGCGTCCGCGCGCAACGGACAGCCGCGCCCCGGTGCCTCGCGGCAGCAGGCAAGATGGTGTGCCTTCCAGTCGGTGAACTGGAGCGCGCCGGCAATCAGGACGACGACACCGACCGCGATCGGAACGGCGCGCGCCAGCGACGGTAGCTGCATCTCCGCTAACGTCAACGCGATACCAAGCGCAAACGCGGCCACGCCGAACACGGTCCACACGAAGAAGTATCCCACGCCCACAAGCGCGGTCAGTCGAGCGAGCCGAGTCTCGGCTGTCCTCCCGACGGCCTGTCGGTAGCGCCACAGCGTCGGCACCAGCGATGGCAACATCATCGCTACCATCATCACGACCCACATGCGAAGAAACGCTGCCGCGACCCCGGGCCAAGTCTGCCCTGGCATTCGCATCCACACCATCGACATCGTCCAGCCGCCGGGCATCGGCAGTTCGCCCATCGCCGACATCGACGTGCACCAGACGATCGTCGCCGCCACGCTGGCCGCGAAGAGCAGCGCCGAGACCGCGAGGAACGCGCGCCGGGAGGCTCGCTCCGCAACGATGCGTGGCGAGACCTCCCGTCCCTCAGTCGTCCAAATGACACTCACGACCTGGCTCAGCGCTGGCCGTACTCGTCATTGCGGCGCCACCAGATGCCCTGCTCGTTGCGCCCCAGGGGTGCGCGGTCGTGCCTCTGGTACATGCGCCAGAGGCCGTCCAGCCCGCGCGCATAGGTGGAATAGGTGTGGTAGACGG
>JAQBQC010000466.1 GCA_028287205.1 Gemmatimonadota bacterium | reverse complement strand
GGGCTCGTCATCGAGGGGCGGGCCCGTGGGCGGCCCGCGCCTTCCCCGATCCGATGCCACACGGCCATATTGCCCCCGTCATTCGACGAGGAGCACATGTCGATTCCCACCCAGCCGCCGCTCAGTGCGGAGGCAGATCAGATTCCGCTCGCGGCCGATGATGGCGAGCACGTTCCATACGTTGCCTCGAACAAGGAGCTCGCCGAGCTCACGCCCGGCGCGATCGCGCTCGGCATCCTGCTCGGACTCGTCTTTGCGCTGTCGAGCGTCTACCTGGCACTCAAGGTCGGACTGACGGTCAGCGCGTCGATTCCGATCTCGGTTCTCTCGATCACGATCTTCAGATACATCTCGAAGTCGTTCGGCGCGAAGCCCGCGACGATTCTGCAGAACAACATGGTGCAGACGACGGGATCCGCAGGCGAGTCCGTCGCCGCGGGAATCGTCTTCACGCTCCCCGCGCTCCTCCTCCTCGGCTACAATCTGCCGTGGACGAAGGTTGCCGCAGTCGCGGTCGTTGGCGGACTGCTCGGCGTCTTCCTCATGATCCCGCTGCGCAACGCGCTGATCGTGAAGGAGCGGAAGACGCTCAAGTATCCAGAAGGAACGGCGGCGGCCGAGGTATTGATCGTGGGCGAAGAGCGCGGCGTGCAGGCGCGCACGGTGTTCCTCGGCTTCGGGCTCGCGGCGCTGTACAAGTTTCTCGTGAGCGGGCTTCACCTCTGGCAGGAGGTGCCGCGCTACGTGTTCCAGCGGATCGCACCCACCGGCAAGATCGAGCTCTTCGGCGAGATTCGCGCGGAGATCAGCCCGGAGCTCACGGGCGTTGGCTACATCATCGGGCCGCGCATCGCAGGCTTTCTGTTCGCGGGCGGATGCCTCTCGTACTTCGTGTTGATACCGACGATCAAGCTCTTCGGCGCCGGGCTCACCACGATCATCCCGCCTGGCACTGGGCTCATCAGCGACATGGATGCGACCGCGGTGCGCGCGAACTACGTCTACTACATCGGCGCGGGTGCAGTTACGGCCGCGGGGCTGATCAGCCTTCTGCGCTCGCTGCCGACGATCATGTCCGCGCTGGTCGGCGGCTTCCGTCGCAACGCGAGCGATCGCTCCGGCGGCACCGCGCGACCGCGCACGGATCGCGACCTGCCAATCAAGGTCGTGTTCGGCGGCGTCCTCGCCTGCGCCATCGCGATGATCGCGCTGCCGCAGATCTCGATCAACGTGTTCGCGGCGGTGCTCGCCGTGGGCTTCGCATTCCTCTTCGTCACCGTCTCCAGCCGCATCACGGGACAGATCGGCGCGTCGTCGAATCCGATCTCCGGAATGACGGTCGCCACGGTGCTGCTCACCGCGCTGATTTTCCTGGCGATCGGGTGGACGGGCGTCGAGCATCGCGTGCTCGCGCTCACGATCGGCGGCGTCGTGTGCGTCGCGGCCGCAGTTGCCGGCGCGACGTCGCAGGATCTCAAGACCGGATACATCGTTGGCGCGACGCCCGCGCGACAGCAGATCGGACTGCTCTTCGGCGTCACGACTTCGGCCCTCCTCATCGGTGGGATGATCGCGCTGCTCAACAAGGCGCATCGCACGATTGTGGAGAAGAGCTATCCCGGCGTCGTCGTCTCGACGATCGATGTGGGTGACACCGAGACGGTGAACGGTGTTGCATACCAGGTGGGACACCTGTATGAAACCCAGGGCGGCGCGCCCGCCGGCAAGTATCTCGTGGATGCACAGCACAACATCCACTATCTCGTCGATCCCGGAATTGCGGGACGCTATCCCATGGACGTGAGCGGACGCACCGTTGAGAAGCTCGACTCGCCAAAGGCACAGATCATGGCGCTCGTCGTCGACGGAATTCTCACGCAGAAGCTGCCGTGGGGCCTCATTCTCATTGGGGCGTTCCTCGCGATCGCGATGGAGATTCTTGGCATCCCCTCGCTGCCCGTCGCCGTGGGCGTGTATCTGCCGATCTCCACATCAGCGACGATGTTCATGGGCGGCGTCGTGCGCTGGCTCGTCGAACAGCGGCTGGCGCCCGAAGATCGCGTTGGCGCAAAGGCGGATTCGGGACCCGGCGTGCTCTTCTCGTCCGGGCTCATAGCCGGAGGCGCGATCATGGGTGTCGCGCTGTCGGTGCTCGCGATCCTGAAGCTTGCCGACAATCGCACCGTGGCGGACGCGATCGATTTCTCGAAGAACATCGGCTTCGTCGGCGCCAGCGCCGCCGCGGCGATCATTTTCTACGTGCTGCTTCTCGCGGTGCCGCTGTACCGCGTCGGACGCACGGGCGGCGGCCGCGAGCACTGATGCGCATCATCTCGCTCTTTCCGGCCGCAACCGAAATGGTCTGCGCGCTGGGAGCTGCCAATTCACTCGTCGGCATCTCGCACGACAGCGACTTTCCGGCGGAGCTGCTGCGCGATGTTCCGCGCGTCACGCGCTCGACGATCGATGGCAACGCCGCACCCGCGGAAGTCGATCGGATGGTCCGGGTCGCAGACACGCTCGGCGAATCGCTCCACGCGCTCGACGCTGGAGCGATTGCGGATCTCGAGCCGGACATCATAGTCACGCAGGGGATCTGCGACGTCTGCGCGATCCGCGAATCGGATGTCCGGATCCTCGCCGAGAGCCTCAGCCAGCCTCCGATCGTTCTCTCGCTCTCCGCGAACTCGCTCGACGAGATGCTCGACGACATCCGGCGCGTGGGCGCCGTCATCGAACGATCGCCGATCGCAGAGTCCCTTGTACTGCGACTGGAGGCTCGACTCGGCAAGGTGCACGAGCGGTTGGTTGCGGCCGCAATCCCGCGACCGCGCGTCGCTGTGCTCGAGTGGACCGACCCCATCTACAACGCCGGGCATTGGGTTCCTCAGATGGTGCGACGAGCCGGCGGCATCGAGGTGCTCGCCAAGGCAGGCGAGCGATCGCGCGTTGTGACAATGGACGAGCTCGTGGCTGCGAAAGCGGATACGATCATCATCGCACCGTGCGGCTACGACGCGGCGCGGGCAGCGGCGGAGGGCGCGATGCAGGCCAAGAAGAAGGAATGGGCCTGGCTCGCTCACCGTCGCGCGTGGGCGATAGATTCGGGTGGGCTGCTCAGCCGGCCTGGACCGCGGCTCGTCGATGGAGTCGAGACGCTGGCCGAAATATTTCATCCAACAGTTTTTCCCCGCCCATCGCGCGCACGCGCGCTCGAGCTCGACATCGCGTGAACGCGGGGCGCTGACGATCCGCTGACGATCGCGCATATCATTGTCCGACAGCGGACGTCCTTCACCCTCCACCATCCTTCCGTCACAATGCTCAGCGATACGTCAGTCACCTTCCTCAAGCGGCTGCTCGATACTCCCGGGCCATCAGGCTTCGAGTCGGCGCCCGCGCGCGTCTGGCGAGAGGAGGCGGAAAAGTTCGCGACCGTGCAGTCCGACGTGCACGGCAACAGCATGGCGACGGTAAATCCCGATGGGCGTCCGATCATCATGCTCGCCGGCCACATCGACGAGATCGGCGTGATCATTCAGCACATCGACGAGGATGGCTACGTCCACATCTCAGGCATCGGCGGCTGGGATCCGCAGGTGCTCGTTGCACAACGCATTCGCTTCCTCGGTAGCGGCGGCGATGTGATCGGCGTGGTGGGCAAGAAACCGATCCACCTGATGAAGGCGGAGGATCGCGAGAAGGCCTCCAAGATGACCGATCTCTGGGTGGACATCGGCGCCTCGAGCCGCTCCGAGGCAAGCGCGCAGCTGAGCGTAGGCGATGCAGGCGTCATCGACTCGAAGAGCGTGCTGCTTCCGAACGATCGCATCGTCTCGCGCTCCGTGGACGACCGGATCGGGGCGTTCGTCGTGCTCGAGGCGCTGCGGCGCTACAACGAGAAGCCGGGCAAGGCGAAGGTGGTTGCCGCGGCGACCACGCAGGAGGAGATCGCGTGGCATGGCGGCGGCGCAGGTGTGTGCGCGTCGTGCATCGGCGCGCAGATGGCGATCGTCGTCGACGTCACCTTCGCCACCGATCACCCCGGCGTCGAGAAGAAGGAGCTGGGCGAGCATGCGATCGGGAGCGGACCGGTGCTCACGCGCGGATCGATTATCAGCCCGGTGGTCTTCCGC
>JAQBQC010000421.1 GCA_028287205.1 Gemmatimonadota bacterium | reverse complement strand
GCGTCTCGAGAACGCGCTACAACGGCCGATGCGAGACCAGTGCGTCACCCGGGCTGCGTTCGGCCATCGGCGCAATCACGGGGCGCCACGACGTGCTCGATTCGCAGGTGCTGGGTCGGGACTGCGCGCGGCGGCGCGCCGTCCTGTGTACGACGCGAGTATGGCGCGGGCGCACGAGGCGCCCGACATCAATCCAACGCGCGCCGCATCCCATCGGCGCGCCCCATCGAAGCGATGCTACGTTCGCTTCGCCGCCACTCTCTTCCTTGCCGGCGTACTCGCCGCGTCGGCCCGCCGCGCGAGCGCGCGCGTGCGCTTCCGATGGAACGTATCGATCGCTTCCACCACCGGCTCGGAGTCGAAGCGCACAGGGTCCGTCGTCGGAAGCCCCGTCTGCCTGCGCGTTTTCGCGATTGCCGCGCGCGCCGCGCGCACCGACAGATCGTACGTGTTCAGCGACACCGCGATCACGGGCGCCGGACGCAGATGCTGCACGAGCATCTCGTGCATCCGGATCATCTCCGGCAGCGGTGGAATCTCGATCCACGGATTGTTGTTGATGTGCGACCGCGACGGCTGTGCGCACATCACCATCGCGTGCGGCAGCGAGCCGTGAATGAGCCCCAGCGTCACGCCGGAATAGCCCGGATGGATGATCGAGCCCTGGCCCTCCACGAGCACGATCTCCGCTCCGTGCGACGCATCGAGCACGAGCTTCTCCGCGGCACCGGCGATGAAGTCCGCGATCACCGCATCGACGCCGATCCCCCACCCTTCGATGAGAATGCCCGTTTGTCCCGTGCCCGCGAATCGCACTTTCCGATCGCGCGCCTTGAGCCCGTCACGAATCTGCAGCGCCGACGTCATCTTCCCGATGTTGCAGTCGGTGCCGACGGTGAGCACGATCGTCGAGTCGATCTTGCGCACGCGGCCCATCGCGACCGGCAGATCGAGCGGCGGACGGCGAAGGTCGTGGATCTCGATCTTTTTCTTCTCCGCACGCGCCGCGAATTCCGGATCCGCACCGATGAACGTGTGCAGCCCGCTCCACACATCGAGCCCCGCATCGATTGCCGCGAGAATCATCGCGCGCCACTCGTCGGGCAGCTTGCCGCCCTGTGGCGCAACCCCGATCAGCAGCGCGGTCGGTTTGCGCTCGAGCCCTTCCGCCACGCTCGACACCACGGGAATGTCTCCGCCAAAGCCGAGCACATCCTGCGCGGTGCGTCCCGCGCGGCGCGAGTCGATGACCGCGACGACGCGCTCGGGGGTGTAGCGGATGCAGGAGTTTGCGGTCTTCGAGGTGAGCGGTCCGAACTGTCCTTCAGCGATGACGAGAAAGCGAAGTTCGCGTGGCATTCAGTGAGTATTGAGTTCAGGCGGACCGCGCGCGGTCGCGCGCCTCCGCGAGGGAAATGACATCGACACCGGATGGTGTGCCGACGAGTACGTCCGCGCCCGGCAGCGGCGCACGCACGACGAGCGCACTGTTCCGCAGCAGCCGACGAAATCCCTGGCCCTCGTAGACGCGGCCGATGAGGATGCGGCGGATGATCACGTCGAGCACCGCGAGCGCGGGCACCGCAACGAGCAGTCCCACCGCGCCGAGCAGCTTCCCCATGATCAGGATCGCCATGATCGTGAGCACGGGCGCAAGCCGGATCTGCCGCGCCATGATGAGCGGCGAGATCACGTTGCTCTCGAGCAGGTGCACCACGATTCCCCAGCCGATTACCGCGAGTGCCTGCCCCGCCCCGCCCTCGCCGAGCACGAACGCCGCCGGCAGCACCGTCGAGATCAGCGTGCCGAAGATCGGCACGATCGCGATGAGCCCTGTGAACAGACCGAACGTGAGGGCGTATGGCACGTGGAGGATCGAGAACCCGATCGCGGCAAGCCCGCCGAGCAGGAACATCGAGGTGAGCTGCCCGAGGATCCACGCGCGGAGCGTCTGCGAGATGTCCACGAGCACATCACGTACGAGATCGCGATGCACTGGGGGAAAGAGCGAGATCAGAAGCTCGCGGTAGAGCCCCGGCTGGTTCGCGAGGTAGATGCTCAGAATTCCGACGACGACGACCTCGATGAGGACGTTGGCCACGCCGACGATCTTCGGAAACAGGCCGCCGATGGACGAGGAGAGCTGCTGATAGCTCGCCATCAGCAGCTGCCCGGGCTTGTAGACGCCCTTGAGCGCAGTGACGCGGGCCGCTGCCTCGTCGATGCCGCGCTGCCACGCGACCAGCCGGTCCGGCAGCGTGCCGAGGAGCGACTGGGTCTGCTCGATCACCACGGGCACGATCAGCCACATGAAGCCGATCAGAATCCCGAGCGCGAGTGCCGCGGCGATGAGCAGCGCGTATCGATGCGGCACGCGCGTGTAGCGCGTGACGAGATCCGCCAGCGCGCCGAGCGCGAGCGAGATGAGGATCGAGAGAAAGAGGAGCAGGAACAGGTGCGCCGCCTGCCCGAGCAACAGCAGCAGCAGCACGGTGAGAACGACGGCCATCAATACCGGGGCGATGCGAAGTCGCCCCGTGCCCACGGTCGTCACGACTTCTTCTGCTCTTCCGGCGGCTCCTCGATTTCAGCGTGCGCGATCTCGTCGTTCGACGTACCACCGGCGCCGATCTGCCTGTTGTTCGCGCCGGGCGCGCCCGCGGGGAGCATGCCCATCTTCTGCTTGAGCGCGAGGAGCTGCGAGTCCGCGCTCGCGGCACCGGCACCCTTCTCGAGCACCTTGAAGTCGCTGGCGAGCTTGTCGCCGCTGAACTCCTCGTCGATCTCGACGTTCGCGAGCATCCGGCGCTCGTTGTCCTCGATCTTCGTCTCCATCCGCGAGAACGCCTCGAACGCGGACTTCTCGGACATCGACGACATCGTCTCCGCAATGCGCGCCTGCGCCTCGGCGCGCTTCGCACGCGCGATCAGCAGGTTCTTCTTGCGCTTCGCCTCTTCGATCTTGTCGTTGAGATCGCGCAGCGAGTTCTTGAGCTTCTCCGTTTCGGCGCGGTGCTGATTCCAGGTGGCCTCGAGCTGCTGGCCGTGCACGCCGTGCTCGTTCTGCCGCACCAGCGCCTGCTTGGCGAGATCGTCGCGCCCCTCGCGGATCGCGAGCATCGCGCGCTGCTCCCACTCGGCCGCCTGTTTGTACTCCGTGTCCACCTGGTCGTGCAGCCGCTTCTCATCCGCGATCGACGCCGCGACCTGCTGCTTCGCACGCGCGAGCTGCGTGCGCATGTCGACCAGAATCTGATTCAACATCTTCTCGGGATGCTCCGCCGAG
>JAQBQC010000416.1 GCA_028287205.1 Gemmatimonadota bacterium | reverse complement strand
TGTTCTCGACCTCCACCGTCGCGTCATCCACGAGAATGCCGACCGCGAGCGCCAATCCACCCAGCGTCATGATGTTGATCGTCTGTCCGAGAGCCGCGAGACAGATCACGGACGTCATGATCGAGAGCGGGATCGACAGCGCAACGATCGCCGTCGATCGCAGGCTGCCGAGGAAGAGGAGAATCATGATCGCGGTCAGGCACGCGGCGATCAGCCCCTCGCGCAGCACGCCGCTGATCGCCGAGCTCACGTACGTCGATTGATCCGAGATCACCGCGAGCTGGATGTCGCCGGGCACCGACGCCTGTGCCAGCACCAGCAGCTTCCTCACGTTCTGGACCACCGCCAGCGTCGACGCGTTGCCCGTCTTCAGCACCTCGATGTACGCCCCGCGGCGCCCATTCACGCGCACGATGTTCGTCTGCACGCCCGCGCCGAGTCGCGCGTGGGCAACGTCCCGGATGTAGACCATCTGTCCATTCACCGATCGGATCGGCAGATCGTTCAGACGGTCGGCGACTGCAGGGCTCGCGTCGAGCCGTACCTGGTACTCCTTGGCTCCGATGCGCGCCGAGCCGGCTGGGAGGATCACGTTCTGCGCGTTGATCGCGTTGCTGACATCCGCAGGCGACATGTTCAACGCGTAGAGCTTGGGCAGATCGAGATCGACCTGGATCTGCCTCGGTGTTCCGCCGAACACGGGCGCGATATTCGATCCCTGGGCATTCACCAGCTGCGGACGCACGAAGTTGTTTCCCACATCGTTCAGCGTTTGACCGCTCGCGGTGGGGCTCGAGATGCCGATCTCCATCACCGGCACATCCGTCGCGTTGAACTGGATGACGTACGGCGGCGTCGTACCTGTCGGCATCTGTCGCAATGCGGCCTGCGACGTCGCGGTGATCTGCGACAGCGCGCCCTCGACGTTCGCGGTCGGCTGCAGATAGACTCGAATGACCGCTATCCCGTTGAGCGACTCGGACTCCATGTGCTCGATGTTCGACACGCCGATGGAATACGAGCGCTCGGCGATCGTGACCATGCGGGTCTCCATGTCCTTCGCCGGTAGCCCGTTGTACGACCAGATCACTGAGACGACGGGAAGGTTGATCGCCGGGAAGATGTCGGTCGCCATCGACGTTGCTGCGTACGCGCCGATGAGCAGCATCAGCAGCGCCATGCAGATGGTGGTATACGGCCGCCGAAGCGCCAGCTTGACGATCCACATCGCTCAGCCCCTCCTCACAGGTCGCGTCCGACGAGCGTGGCAAGACTCGCCCGCGCGAGCACGTACGAGTAGCGCGCGTTCACGAGCTGCTGCTCGGCCAGCGTGACCTGTGTCTCCGCGGCCGACAGATCGAGAACCGTCGCGACGCCAACGCGGTAGCGCGCTTCCTGGACGCGGTAGTTCTCCTGGGCGACGATCACCGCATTTCGTGCGAGCCTCACGAGCTGCGCCGACAGTGCAATCGATCCGAGCAGGCGCTCCGCGTCGGCCCGTGCTGCCCGCTCGGCATCGCGCGCCACCGTGCGCGCGAGCGAGGCCGCCGCATTCGAGCGCGTCACCTGATAGTTCCGTACGAAGCCGTTGAATATTGGGTAGCTGGTGGACAAGCCGAGTGCCCACCCCGAGCGCACGGAGCTCGACGTCACGACCGTGCTTTGCTGGCGTGCGACCGTGTAGCTCGTGCCTAAGCGGATCGTGGGTGCATAGGTGGTGCGCTCGGCCGCAGCCGCAGCGCTCGCCGCGTCCGCGCTGTCGCGGGCGGCGACGATCGCGGGTCCCTCGCGAATGGCGAGCGCGACGATCGCGCTGTCGGTGAGCGCGAGCGGGCGCGGAAGAAGCGAGTCATCCGGCATCGCCTCCACCGCGCCATCGATGCCTGTGAGCCTGCCGAGCGCGTACGCGGAGGTTTGGCGTTGCGTGCTCGCCTGGACGAGCGACACGCGCGCGTTGTAGAGATTGAGCTCGAACTGAAGTACATCCGCGGGAGTAGCGGTACCAACGTCGTGACGACGGCCGGCAGCGCGTGCGTCCTCGAATGCGCGGCGCACCTGCGCGCGTGCAACGTCTTCGAGCTCTTCGGCACGGAGCACAGCGTAGAACACGGTCTTGACCGTGTCCGTGACAATGAAGCGTTGCTCGATGTTCATCGAAGCTGCCGCGCGCGCTTCCGCGCGAGCACGGCGATTGTCCGCGCCCCGCCGTCCCCACGTCAGCACATCCCAACCAGCTGTGATGGTCGCGAACGCCTGGACATCGTTGGAGCTCGTCGAGGTTACCGTCGTGGCAGTGTCGCCGGTCGTGCCAGTGGACGTCGAGTCGGCGGCGGCAACGACGCGCGCGGCACCGGCTGCCGCAGCTGTGCGCGATGCGACGAGCGTCGGTGTGCTCGTCGAAGTTGGGAGCCCCGCGCTGTCCGATATGGCGCCGCCACCCGCCGTCGGATTGCTTCCGAGTCCGATCGGCCCGAGAACGCTGTTGAGCGAGTTCCCGGCGATCTGGGGTGAGCCGTTGCGATAGACGCTCGACGAGATGGCGAGCTGCGGCAGATATTCAGCGAACGCGACTCGCTGCGCCGCATGCGAGACATCCACGTTCGCTTGCGCGCGCTCGATGATGGGGCTGAAGCGGAGCGCGCGCTTGATTGCCTCGTCGAGCGAGAGCGTCGCAGTTACGGGCAGCCGCACCGTATCCGTGGCGAGCGAGGTTGTGTCGAGCGCACTCGGCGGATGATGCACCATAGTGTCGACCACCGGATGCTGCGCGAGTGCTGCCGTGAGTCCCGCGCTCACACTGATGAAAACGGTGAGAACGAGTCGCAGTAAGAAGACAGCGCGACTGGAGGTGTTCATGGTATTAACGAAATTTGCCCGGCAAGGTCTGCGCCCTCGCACTTTCGACCACAATGCTTCAGCCTGCTACGCGCGGCGCACGGCCGCTCTGGTCCTCAGCGCACTCGCATAATCGTGGGCGCATCAACGGCCACAGCCGTGGTCATCGATCCATCGTCCGCCGTGCGCTCCCACCCGCTCTTCGTGATGAAGTAAAGCCAGCCGCTTTCGAGATGCGCATGCGTGAGGCTGCTCGCGCCAGCGCCGCGCGCGAGAGTCGTCGCACGCACGACGCGGCGCATTGACGGATCGAGCGTGAGTCGCATGATGCGATTCGGCTCGAGCCCGTTCTGCACGACGATGAGATCATCGCCGATGCGATACATCCCATCGATCCCCGCGAGCGCGAGCGAATCGGCGTGGGTGATCCAGGTGACTCTGCCGCTCGCGATGTCCACCGCGGCAATGCCGATCGAGTAATCCGGAACGAACAGCGTCGCACCATCACTCGAGAGCGCGGGAGTCTGTGGCGAGCGGAACACGCCGCGAGGCACGAGCAGCGCGAGCGAGTCGCGCCCGGGCCGCAACGTGTAGACGCCGCTCCCGAGCCCGTCCGATACGTACACAGCGCCGTCGTTGCCGATCACGAGGTCGCCCAGCACGTGGGCGCCGCTGTCGGGCGCGACGTACCGTCTGCGCAAAGCACCGGTGCGTGAATCGTATTGCAGCAGCGCGGAACGGCCGGAATCGGCGGCGGAGTAGCGCGCAGCCATCGGGAGCGCGGCCGTCGTGGCCCAAAGCGAGTGACGCGCGGCGTCCAGGCCGAGAGCGAAGATTCCCCAACTGCCGTCCGCGCCGGGCTTCACGAAAGTGGTGGTGCGTCCATTCGCGATCGCGTAGATGCCGCCGCGATGCACGGAGCTCACGAGAAAGCGCGCACCGTGCGCGTCGTACGCGAGATCCTCCAGGATCATGTCCGGGTCCGGAAGACGAGCCACGAGCAGCGGTGCTCCTTCGTCACGCGTCGCGAGCGCATGCGCCGCGCGGAGCGACTCCGCCGCGCGCGCGCCGGCGAGCGCGCCGAACCGCGACACGAGGCCCGTGTCGAGATCGTCGCCCATCGCGGCGAGATCCCCCATCCAGCGCGACGCGCCAACGCTGTCGCGCGCACCGAGCGCGAGCGCTGCATACCGATTGGCAATACGCGGCGTCGCGCCAATGGCCTTGTACTCGGCGTCCAGCTGCGCGCGATAGTTGACGGTGTCGTTCGCCTCCCGCGCTGCCTGGAGCGCGCGCTCGTGATCGCGCCACGTCGAATCCGACTGAGCGGCAGCGGGCGCCGCGTGCATCGCCAGGACGAGGACGATCGCGCCGGCAGTGCTGCGGCATTCACGAGAACGACGGTTGCGATGCACGCGCATGTGGTGATCTCTCACGAGAGACTTCAGCGTTATGCTTTCGTCCAATGCCGAATGACGCGCTCTGGACGGCCTACGCCAACACCATACTCCTGATCGGCGACGACCCACAGATCAAGGTCGATCTGCGCCAACCAGTCTGCGATGACCTTCGGCATCTTCTGACAAAGCTCGGACTCGGCTCCGTCTTCGCGATCGTGACGCCGTTCGATCCTCGCGGCGTGCGCGACCCGGCATGGAAGAACCAGAGGCGGTATGAACATGCGCGAGCGCTGCTGGAAGCGCGAAATCTGCGATTCACCGCGGCAGACGGCGAATCGCCCGACGCGGCGCATCGCGAGCGCGGATTTGCGTTGGCCGTGAGCCGAAGCGAGGCGGCTGCACTCGCGCGCGAGCTCGAGCAGCTCGCGCTCTACTGGTTCGACGGCGAGGCCTTCTGGATCGACGGCGCGCTCGCCGCGAGTGCGCCTCACCGCCTCCCATGCGTGCCGCAGCACGAGTGACATCTCTCGATTAGGAATCGCTCCTACGTGACGCGTCTTGGCAAGAGCGA
>JAQBQC010000361.1 GCA_028287205.1 Gemmatimonadota bacterium | reverse complement strand
CGTCGTTGAACGCCTTCTTCGATGTCGACAACGGCACGCGATCCTGCGGGCGCTTGGGTCCCGCGAGACTCGGCTCGACGGTTCCGAGGTCGAGCGACACGGAGTCCGTGAACTCCGGATCGGACGTATTGTCGTCCCTGAACATCCCCTGCGCCTTGCTGTACTCCTCGACCAGCCGCACCTG
Organism: Gemmatimonadota bacterium; assembly: GCA_028287205.1. Classification (GTDB taxonomy): domain Bacteria; phylum Gemmatimonadota; class Gemmatimonadetes; order Gemmatimonadales; family Gemmatimonadaceae; genus FEN-1250. The sequence continues at coordinate 4,798 of JAQBQC010000361.1, read as the reverse complement.
ATGCTCATCGCGCCCGCTCAGCCGCAGGTACTTGAGCGTCTCGGCATCCACCGGGAAAAAGCCGACGGTCGCGCCATACTCCGGCGCCATGTTCGCGATCGTCGCGCGATCCGCGAGCGAGAGACTCGATAGCCCGCTTCCATAAAATTCGACGAACTTTCCGACCACCTTCTTCTTGCGCAGAATCTGCGTGACCGTGAGGACGAGATCCGTCGCCGTCGCCCCCGCGGGCAGCTTGCCGTGCAACCTGAATCCCACCACCTCCGGGATCAGCATCGAGAGCGGCTGGCCGAGCATCGCCGCCTCGGCCTCGATTCCACCAACACCCCAGCCGAGCACGCCCAAGCCGTTGATCATCGTCGTGTGCGAGTCGGTGCCGACGAGCGAGTCCGGATACGCGACCGTCGCCCCGTTCTTCGCGCCCGTGAACACGACCTGGCCCAGATACTCGAGATTGATCTGGTGGACGATACCGGTGTCCGGCGGAACGACGCGGAAATTCTGGAACGCCGTCTGTCCCCAGCGCAGAAATGCGTAGCGCTCGCGGTTGCGATCGAACTCGAGGCCGGCGTTGATGAGAAACGCGGCGTCGCTACCGTATTCGTCCACCTGCACCGAGTGATCGATCACGAGATCGACGGGCTGCAGCGGGTTGATGAGGGCCGGATCGCCGCCGAGCGCCGCGATGGCGTCGCGCATGGCTGCGAGGTCGACGACCGCGGGAACACCGGTGAAATCCTGAAGCAGCACGCGGCTCGTTCGGAATGCGATCTCGCGCTCGACTCCCGCCTTCACATCCCACTTCGCGAGCGTCTCGATGTCGGCGCGCTTCACGAACGCGTCGTCCTCGTTTCGAAGCAGATTCTCCAGCAGCACCTTGAGCGTCACCGGCAGCTTCGCGGATCTCGATCCCGCGATCGCGTTGAGCGCGTCGAGCCGGTAGATGGTGTATGCGCGACCGTCGACGGTGATCGTCGCGCGGCTGCCGAAGGAGTCGAGTGACATGCGAGCCATGGAGGTTCGGGAGACAGGAAATCTAGCATCCGACGCCCTACATTGTGAGCGACACGGAGGGCACAGGAGCGATGACAAACGACGTTCTGCGGCTCGCAGCCGAGCTGATGGCAATCGACTCGACGAGTGGCCACGAGGGAGAGCTGATGGCGCACGTGAGCCTCATGCTCGAGAGCCGCGGATGGCGCGTGAAGCGCATACCCGTCTCACCCGGCCGCACCAACGTCTTCGCGACCTGCGTGCACGCGCCGATCGTCACCCTCTCCACGCACCTGGATACCGTGCCGCCCTACATCCCGCCGCGCATCGAGGGGGACACGCTCTGGGGGCGCGGCGCCTGCGACGCGAAGGGAATCGCGGCGGCGATGATTCTCGCGGCGGAGCAGCTGCGCGAGCGCGATTGTCCCGTCGCGCTGCTGTTCGTGGTCGGCGAAGAGGTGTCGCACGACGGCGCGCACGCGGCGAACGAAAATCCGGGCACGAGCCGCGTGTTGATCGACGGCGAGCCGACCGACGGGAAGCTCGGCCTCGGCACCAAAGGCGCGATGCGGGCCATCATTCGCACCGCGGGCGTCGCGGCGCACTCGGCCTATCCTGAGCTCGGCGACTCGGCGATCACCAAGCTGGTGTCGCTGCTGCAGGAGCTGCCATCGCTGGAGCTTCCCTACGACGATCTGCTGGGCGCGACGACGATCAACGTCGGGCAGATCGTGGGCGGCGTTGCGGACAATGTCATCGCGCCGAGTGCCGAGGCGCGGATCATGGTGCGGCTGGTGTCCGACGCGGAGGAAATCTGGCGGCTGCTCCAGTGGTGGGTGGCCGGGCGCGCGACGCTCGAGCGCGGCTCCATGGTGCCCGCCATGCGACTGAGCGTCGTGCCGGGATTCGAGACCACGGTTGCCGCGTTCGCGACCGACATGCCGGCACTCACCCGGTGGGGAACGCCGTATCTCTACGGGCCGGGCTCCATTCACGTCGCGCACACGGTGCAGGAGCGGGTGACGCGCGCGGAGCTGCTCGAGGCCGTCGACGGATACGTGCGATTGGCGGAAGCGGCCCTCGCTATCGATCGACTGTCGCCTGCTCGGCCGGGCGCGTCGTGAGCCGCCGGCTCGCCAGCGACTCCACCGTGATCGCTTCCGTCGGACAGTGCCCCACGAACTCACCGTCCGCCGGCGACCACTCGTGCTCGGGCTTTGCCGCGTAGGCCTTGCCGTGTGAGTCCAGCTTCATGATCCCCGGTGCCAGCGTTGTGCACACCCCGCAGCAGATGCACTTCTCCTTGTTCACAGAGAGCCTGATCCGCCGTCGTGGGTAGATGGTGTTCTTCGCGAGAGGACCATCCACCAGCTCGTCGAGCGCCGAGATCGTTCCATCGTAGCCCGCCTGGACCATCTCCTCAGCGTGTGTGAACTCGAACCAGTCGCGGTGCCCGACGCGCGGGCGAATGAGCAGCATCGGAGGGCCCTTCCACGTGGCGAGTGGATTGAGCTGCAGTGCATGCATCATCACCGACGCGGCGCGCATGTAGATCGCCGCGAATCCGCGGCTCCGCACGTCCTGCGCGCGGCCGAGATCCGTGTTGCCGACGTCGACCGCAATTACGGCGTCCACCCCGATACTCGCGATGGCAGTGGGGAGGTTGTCGATCGTGCCGCCATCCACACACACGCGGTCGCCCACGGAGGCCGGCGGGAAGAATCCGGGGAGCGCGCACGACGCGTACACCGCGTCGCGCACGTTGACGTCCTCGAGCCCGGGCAATCCCCAGACGACGATCGTGCCGCGCTCCAGGTCCACCGTGTTCACGAGCAGCCGGTTCCCGAGCTCGCGAAGATTCACGTCGGGCGTAACTGCGTTGATGAGCTCGCGGAGCGGCTGCTCCAGATAGAGCGACGATGCGCGCGAGCGCTCGATGAGCATCCCGACGCGATTGAGTCGAAAGAGATCGCGCTTCGAGCATCCCAGTGCTCGGCGCTCCATCTCGTCGAGCGACACGCCCGCGACGCGCGCGGCGGCGATGAGCGCGCCGATGCTCGTTCCGGCATACCGCACGGGCAGGATGCCGCGCTCCTCGAGCGCACGCATCACGCCGATGTGTGCAAATCCCTTGAGCCCTCCGCCGCCGAGCACGAGGGCCGTACGCTCTGGTACCAGCCAGGACACCGGTGGTCTCCTTCTCCACTATGTGAAAATCTCAGCCCATGCGCCCCCGAGGACGCACGGGCTGAGTAAGCGATGAAGCAGGCAGCCGGTGATGCGTACCGACGAGCTAGTGGGTGTTCAGCTTGTACCCGAGCCCGATCCGGTTGTTGTGCTCCATACCACTGGGACGATCGAGATAGACGTAAAGTCCATACAATCCCACGATGGCGCCCCCGACGGCGATGATCGTTCCGGCCTTGTCCCCAATTATCACGCCCGTGATCAGCGCGGCACCTCCGAGAATCATGAGCCCAACGCCGCTGCCGCGCGCAGGCTTCCGCATGGCGTTCGCGTCGAGCGTCGAATTCGAGGAGAAGCGCGGCGAGAGGGCGGACGACTGCATGCTGGGGCCGGACGGCACCGTGAGATCGACGGTGGTGGCTGCCGGCGCATCCTGCACGATCGTCGTCTGGTCGATCGTCGCGAGCTGCTCGCTCTGCGCCTGGACGCGCGAACCGGCGAATGAGACTGCGACGAGTGCAGCGACTGCGAGTGTGAGTTTTACCATGTGATCCCTTGAGAGGAGGTGCGGTAGTGACTTCTGCCGGTGCCCAAGTGCAAGGACGATGCCTTGTCCCGGTACGATAGCGCACCACTTCTCTTGAGCGCGCGTCCGATAGTCGGTATCTTCACCGAGCGACGCGCCCTCCTCCAATCTCCCGGTTGATGCCCACGCCTCCGAAAAAGCTCAGAAAGCAGTACGCGAACAAGGACTACCCGAACGTCGTGCTTCGGTTCGAGGATGGACACGAAATAGAGGTCCTCAAGGGCGCCGGGAAGACTTTCGACTGCTACGCCGGCGAGACCATCAAGGTGCTCGCGATGTATGACAAGACATCGAAAGAGCGTGAGCTGGTCGAAAGTCGCAAAGCGGACGCTTTTCCGGACGCGTGATTCTGTGTGATACTGCCCGGTGGACGGCACCATTCCTGCCACCTGGGTAGTATCCCCAGTCCGTTTCACCGGAGGTTCGTCATGACACTGAAGCACATTCCACTGCTCGTTTGCGCCTTTGCCGCGCTGACGGCCTCCGCTGGTGCGCAGTTCACCGCCGTTGTCGTTCCGCCCCCGGCCAAGTCCAGGGTGGACACGACCGCCAAGCAGGATTCCGTTCGACGCGCCACGGTGGCGCTCGCGGCGCGCGTGACTGACATGCGCAAGTGGGTAGACTCGGCCGCCGGCGTCTCGATTCCGAGTGGGGACAGCACATCGTTGGCATCGAAGAGCTCTGACTCGACCACGACCCCGAAGGTCGCGCCACAGCTAAAGGACTCCGTCGTGCTGTCGCGCAATGAACGCATCCGCGCGGACTCGGCCGCCTCGATCGCAACCGTCGAGGTGCACGACAGCACTGGGCTCAAGGACCCGGACTCTGCCGCTGCCGCTGTCCCGCCAACGTCGGGTCCGCGCACGCGCGCCGATACGAGGACGTTCAGCGGCGGAGCACCCGCGCCGGCAACGGCCACGATGCTCCCGTTTCTCGCGATCGCCGGAGTCACGACGTTGCTCGCGGGACTGGCGCTTCGCCGTCACTAGCCAGTATGAGACGCGCGCTTGGAACCGCGCTCGTGGCGGTCGG
>JAQBQC010000340.1 GCA_028287205.1 Gemmatimonadota bacterium | reverse complement strand
TCGTCAGGGACGCACGGTGCGCGTTCCACTCAATCGCACAGCAGATCTCTCGCGCGTGATCAAGGCGATCGCGATGCTGCGCGAGAAGCTCACGCGCGAGCCGACAGCACTCGAGATCGCGCACGTCACCGGTATCTCTACCGAGATCGTCGGCGCGCTGTCGACGCTGAACGCGGCCGATGTTCGTCTCGATGCCTCGATCGGCAAGGATTCCGATCGCGCGCTGATCGAGCGCTTCGCTGCGGAAGACGGTGCGAGCCCGGAAGGACAGCTGCTCGAACAGTTCAAGTCGCACGAGGTGGAGCGTGCACTGCTCACGCTGCCGCCGCGCGATGCGAAGATCCTGCGCCTCTACTTCGGCCTCGAGGCGGACCGGGAGCACACCCTCGATGAGATCGGGAAGATGCTCGGCGTCACCCGCGAGCGCGTGCGGCAGCTTCGCGACCGCGCACTCAAGCGGCTCCGACAGGGCGCCATTGGAGAAGTCCTGAGGGATCTCTCGGCCGCCTGACCGGCGTGGGAAACGTGGCAGCGAGGCGGTAACTTCCGAGTCTGATGCCTTCGCGCCCCGTTCCCGAGCTTCTCTCTCCCGCCGGCTCACTCGACGCCGCGCGGGCCGCAATCGCCAACGGCGCAGACGCGATCTATCTCGGCGCCGAACGGTTCAACGCTCGCGACGATGGCGCGCAGCTCACGCTCGATGAGCTCGATCAGGCATGCCGCCTCGCGCACTCGCGCGGCGCACGCGTCTACCTCACGCTCAACACCCTCGTCAAGCCCGCCGAGCTGTCGGATGCGCTCACGTTGCTCGGCGATTGCATCGACCGCGGCATCGACGCGGTGATCGTGCAGGATCTCGGGCTGGTGCGGCTCATTCGCCGCGTGTACCCGGCGCTCGAGATCCACGGCTCGACGCAGATGACGGTGCACGATGGCGCAGGTGCGGCCGTGCTCGAGCAGCTCGGCGTCCAGCGCGTCGTGCTCGCGCGCGAGAACACGATCGAGGACATTCGCACCATTCGCGCAGCGGTGCCCGGACTCGCGCTCGAGTCGTTCGTGCACGGCGCCCTCTGCATCTCGTACTCGGGGCAGTGCTACATGTCCGGCATGATTTCCGAGCGCAGTGCAAATCGCGGCTCGTGCGCGCAGTCGTGTCGCAAGGATTATTCGCTCACGAACAGCACGACGGGCGAGACGCTCGACACCGGATTCCTCATCTCCGCGCGCGACCTCGCGGCGCACGAGCATCTCGAGGATCTCGCCGACGCGGGCATTCGCACGCTCAAGGTGGAAGGCCGCAAGAAGAAGCCGGAGTACGTCGCGACCGTCACGCGCAGCTATCGCGCGTTTCTCGATCAGCTCGCGAAGGGCGAGCACGTGCAGCCGCTCGAGCACACCGGCGATCTCGTCCAGATCTTCAGCCGCGGATTCACCGGCGGCATGTACGGCGGACGTGCGGGACGCGACTACATCACGCGCGATCAGCCGGACAATCGCGGCGTCGACATTGGCGTCGTCACCGGATGGTCGCGCGGCGGCCTGTTCGTCGAGCTGTCGGCGCCGCTCGAGAGCGGGGACGGCATCGCGCTCGAGCCGCCGGCCGGCGAGCACGGCACCGTCACCGGATTCACGGTATCATCGGTGCGCACGCTCTCGTCGCATGACGGCCACTCACGGCAGGTGGTAGATGCGCGCATGCCGGTCCCGAACGGATGGCGCGTCATCCGCACGTCGCACGCGGCGCTGCTCGCGCGCGCACGCGAGAGCTTCGCGGCGCTCGCCGCGCCCGCACGAGGGCGCAAGACGCGTGTGGATGTGCGCGCCTTCGGGCATGCCGGCTCGCCGCTCAAGCTGCTGTTCGCCGCGGACGGTGAGGAGGTCGAGGCGCGCACGGAGATCACGCTCGTGCCCGCAACGAAGCGCGCGCTCGATCAGGCGCAATTGCGCGAGCAGCTCGGCCGCATGGGCGAGACGCCATTCGCGCTCGGTGCCGTCGACGATCGCGCCCTCGCGCAGGGGCTGTTCATTCCGGTGAGCGAGATCAACGGGCTCCGGCAACGCGCGATCGAGCAGCTTCTCGTGCGCCGCGACTGGGCGCTCCAGGCGTCGCGCGCCGAGCGCGCGGCGAGCATTGAGGCCGCGATAGCGGCGAATGAGAGTGCATCGCGGGTGGACTCCGCAACGCTCGCAACGCACGGCGACCGCGATTTCCTGGCGCCCGAGGCGGCTCCGTTCGTGCTCGCCGCGGATGTCTGCCGCATCGAGGACGCGTACGCCGCCGCCGATGCCGGCGCCACGGAGATCGCACTCGATCCCTTTCTTCGCCACCCGCTGCCGCCGGTTACGCGCGTCGCGGCGCTCGCGAGCTCGCTGGCCGCGCGCGGCATCGCCTTTCGCCTGCGCACGCCAACGATCGTGCGACCGGCCGAGCGGAGGCATCTCGACAAGTGGCTCGCGCTCGCCACGCCCATTCTCACCGGGCATCTCGGACTCCTCGCCGAGCTCGCGCGCGAGGGCAGGGATGTGGTCGGCGACTACGCGCTCAACTGCTTCAACCAGCACACCGCAGACGAGCTCTTCGCCCTCGGCGCCTCGCGACTGGTGCTGTCCGTCGAGCTCACGAGTGAGGAGATCGAGAATGTGACATCGCCGCGCGACGGCCGCGGCTTCGACACGCTGATCTACGGCCGCCCCGAGGGCATGACGATCGAGCATTGCGTGCTGTCCGCCGCCTTCGACCGCGAGCCCACCACGTGCCGGGACCTGTGCGTGCGCGATCATCCGCTCGTGCAGATCACCGATCCCGCGGGCTACACGTTCGCGGTGGCGACGGACTCCTCGTGCCGCAATCGGCTCCTGCACTCGCGTCCGATCGAGGGCTCCGAGTTTCTGCCGCGACTCTGGTCCACCGGCATTCGCGCGTATCGAATGCTGTTCAATCTCCCGGGCGATCCCGTCGGAGAGATCTCCAGCCGCTATCGCGAGGCACTCGACGCGCTCGCGGACGGGGGAGTACCGCCCGCTGCCGGCGTTCGCGCGCTCGTGGGCTCATCGTTCACGCGCGGACATTTCGCGCGCGCCGTTTGACGCTTCGTTGCGCGGCTGTTCGATGACCGTCGCTTCGTCTTCCGCTCACACGCTTCGTCGATGAGCGCGCCCTTCACCATCGATGACGCGAGAGAGATTCTGCGCTCGCGCTTCGGCTATCCCGCCTTTCGCCCCGGACAGGAGCGTGCGGTCGAAGCGGTGCTCCAGAAGCGCGACACGCTCGTCATTTTGCCGACGGGCGGAGGGAAGTCGCTCTGCTTTCAGGTGCCCGCGCTCATGCTCCCCGGGCTCACCGTCGTCATCTCGCCGCTCATCTCCCTGATGAAGGATCAGGTCGACGCGCTCACCGCGCGCAATCTGCCGGCGACGTTCATCAACTCCTCGCTGTCGGGCGCCGAGGTGTCGAGCCGGCTCGCGCGCGCGGAGCGGGGCGACGTGAAGCTGCTCTACGTTGCGCCGGAGCGGTTCGATGTGGGGAGTACCGCGGAGCGCCTGCGCGCGATTGGCGTGTCGCTGCTCGCCGTGGATGAGGCGCATTGCATCAGCGAGTGGGGGCACGATTTCCGCCCCAGCTATCTGCGCATCCGGGACGTGCGCGAACGCCTCGGCACCCCTCCCACCATCGCGCTCACGGCCACGGCCACCGGCGATGTGCGCACGGACATCGTGCGTCAGCTGCAGATGGATCGGCCGGAGACCATCGTCACCGGATTCGATCGCAAGAATCTCTCGTA
>JAQBQC010000334.1 GCA_028287205.1 Gemmatimonadota bacterium | reverse complement strand
GTCGGAGACGTAGCAGAAGCTTCGCGTCTGCGATCCGTTGCCATAGATCGTGATGGGCTCGTTGCGCAGAGCCTGGACGATGAAGTTCGAGACGACCCGTCCGTCGCGCGGCCGCATACGAGGACCGTACGTGTTGAAGATGCGGACGATGCGCGTGTCGAGTCCGTGAAAGCGATGGTATGCCATCGTCAGCGCCTCGGCGAAGCGCTTGGATTCGTCGTACACGCCGCGCGGCCCAACGGGATTCACGTTCCCCCAGTACGTCTCGGGCTGCGGATGCACCAGCGGATCTCCGTACACCTCGCTCGTGGATGCGAGAAAGAAGCGCGCACCCTTCTCCTTCGCGAGACCGAGCGCGTTGTGCGTGCCCAGCGCGCCCACCTTGAGCGTCGGAATCGGAAGCTCGAGATAGTCGATCGGGCTGGCGGGGCTCGCGAAGTGCAGCACGCCGTCGAGCTTTCCTTTCACGTACGTGTACGTCGAGATGTTGTGCTGGACGAACTCGTAGCGCTGATCGCTCGCGAGGTGCGCGATGTTGTCCGGGTGTCCGGTGATGAAGTTGTCGAGCCCGACCACCTCGTGCCCATCCGCCAGAAAGCGATCGGTGAGGTGGGAGCCGAGGAACCCGGCGCCTCCGGTGATCAGCACTCTCATGACTGATCTCCGCGACCGATCGAGCGATAGGTGAAGCCGAGATTCTTCATCTTGTTCGGATCGTACAGGTTTCGTCCATCGATGACGATGGGACGCGAGAGCGCGCTCTTGATGCGCGAGAAATCCGGATGCCGGTACTCGTTCCAGTCGGTGACCACCACGAGCGCCGCCGCGCCGTCGAGCGCGTCGTAGTTGGTCGCGGCGTAGGCGACCTTGTCGCCAAGCCGGCGCTGCGCCTCGTGCATCGCAACCGGATCGTGCGCGACGACGGTGGCGCCGGCTCCGAGCAGCTCATCGATCAGCGTGAGCGCCGGGGACTCGCGCATGTCGTCCGTCTGCGGCTTGAAGGCGAGTCCCCACACCGCGATGCGCGCGCCGCCGATCGAATCGCCCATCACCTTCTTGAGCTTCGCGAACAACACGTGCTTCTGCCGATCGTTCGCCTCCTCGACCGCGCGCAGTACCGACATCTCCGCGTCGCGATCCTCGGACGTGCGAAGCAGCGCCTTGACGTCCTTGGGAAAGCACGAGCCGCCGTAGCCGGGACCGGGGAACAGAAAGGACGGGCCGATGCGATCGTCGCTGCCAATGCCCTTGCGCACCATGTCGACGTCCGCGCCGACGCGCTCGCACAGATTCGCAACCTCGTTCATGAACGAGATGCGCGTCGCGAGCATCGCGTTCGCCGCATACTTCGTCATCTCGGCGGACGGGATGTCCATGAAGATGATCGGCTTTCCGGTGCGCACGAACGGCGCGTAGAGCTCCGCCATCACGGAGCGCGCGTGGTCGGTGGCGACGCCGAGCACGACGCGATCCGGCTTGAGAAAGTCGTCCACCGCGGCGCCTTCCTTCAGAAACTCCGGATTGCTGCAGAGATGAAACGGGAGCCTCGCGTGCTTCGCTACCGCCGTCTCGACCTTGTCCGCCGTCCCCACGGGCACCGTCGACTTGGTGACGACCACCACCTCGCGCGTCATGTGCTTCCCGACGAGCTCCGCGACGGCGAGCACGTGGCGCAGATCGGCGGAGCCATCCTCGTCAGGTGGAGTACCGACCGCGATGAACACGACCTCGGCTCCCGCGATCGCCGCGGGTACATCGATCGTGAACTTCAGGCGGCCCTGCGACTGATTGCGCTCGACCAGCGCGTCCAGCCCCGGCTCGTAGATCGGAAGGACGTTCTTCTTCAGCCCCTCGATCTTGGCGACATCGAGATCGGCGCAGTGGACGTCGTTACCGGTCTCCGCGAGACAGGCACCCACGACCAAGCCGACGTAGCCGGTTCCGACGACGGTGATGCGCATTCAGGGTTCGCATGGGAAAGCGGAGAAAAGCTGAAAAGCGATACAGCCGTTGAAGTTACCCGCCGCAGCCGAGAGGGGCAACAAGCTTGGCTGGCCCGCCGTCAGGGGTAGCGGAAGCGGTAGCTCGCGATCAGCTGGAACCGCGCGAGATTCTTCGCCGGCGTGGGCTGGTTGTTCACGTTCGTGATCCGCGCCACCTCGAGCTTCGCCGTGATCGGGATGATGCCATCGAGCCACTCGGCCGAAGCGTCACCGATCCAGGCCCTCTGCACATCGGGGCGATCGACAGTGACGTCGGGATACGGATCGTTCGAGTGTCCGAGGCGATTGAGCGTCGGCCGATCGGTGATGCGATATGCGCCGTGGCGCCACCGTGCGATTCCGCCGACGAAGCGCAGCTTGCCCGAGGCCCAGTACTCGGCGTAGCCGCGTACCATATCCGCGTCGGGGCCGAGCTCGGAGCCGAGCGGCTGATCGAAGTTCTGATAGACCTTGGAGTAGTCGACCTGTCCGATGTAGGTGAAGCTGTCGATGCGCCGGTACTGCACGCCGACGGAAGACAAGTAGATGATCGGCAGCGCGTACGCCGCTTCGACATTCCAGCCGAGCTGGTTCGGATAGTTCGCCCGATCCTTCGCGTCGATCTGGATGTCGTCGACGAGGAACTCGCCGGAGAACGTCGCGCGTCCCGCTGTTGCGCGCACCGCGAAGAAGCCGGTGAGGTTCGCATCCCCTGCTCCGCTCTGGCTCGTGTCGTGTTGCGTGGTCTGATAGATCATGAGCGGATTCAGATACGCCAGATCGACGGTGAATCCCTGCCGCTGCACGACGGCGGTCTCGCCGATCGTGAGCTCGATCTTCTTCGTGGGTCGATACGTAAGTCCGTGACCGAAGGCGAATCGATGCCACCGTTGCTGAGCCACGCCCGCCGGCAGCACGTCGCGGGACGAGTCGAGCACGACATCGTTGATCGTCGCCGCGAACGCGCGGAGCTCGAACTTGGAAAAGCGAAGCGCGAGCAGCAGCCGGTCGTAGGCAGGTCCGTTCGCGGAGAGCACGAGCGACTCCTGGCCATCGCCAAGCCACGCTTCGCGCGCGCGGCCGAGCGAGACGATGAGCTTTCCGACTTCGGCGCTGATGTATGCGTCCTGAAAGCCGACCACACCGGACGTGCTGCGAAAAGGCGATTCGCGGATGTGTGGATCGTTGCGCACATCCGTCTCGCCGAACGCCTCGGTGACGAGAACCACGTGCGGGCCGCCGTCGTACGTGAGCCGGATGCGCCCGATGCCCACGACCGCGGGCTCGCCTTCGGACGTGGGACGGACATCCTGCCAGAGCGGATAGAAGGTGCCGTTCTTGAGACCCGTCGCCTGGAGCGTGGCTGCCGCGCCGAATGACAGCCGGCTGCGCGCGGTATCGCGGGGCGCGGTGTCCTCGGGGAAACGCGCCCGCAGCGCTGTGAGCAGCGTGCCCACGCACCCCGAATCACTCTCGGCTGCTTTCAGCGCCTTGCGAATGTCGCCGACGAAGAATGGACGGAACTGCGACACGCGCGCCGCTGCGCACCCCTGTCGCATGAGTCCATCGAGCTGCGTGTACGCGGGGTCGGTGAGCGGAAGTCCGACGAGCGCATGCTGCGCGAGTGCGGAGATGGGCGCCGCGAGAGTGAGCGCGAGCGCCAGCGCTGCTGCGCGTCGCATCAGCGACCGAAGAATGAGCGGACCGCCTCGATGACTTCGTCCTGCTGCGACTGCGAAAGCTCGGGATAGACGGGCAGCGAGAGGACCTCCTTTGATGCGCGCTCTGATTCCGGGAATGCGCCCGGCTTGTGGCCGAGATAGGCGAAGCACTGCTGCAGGTGAAGCGGGATCGGATAGTAGATCGCCGTGCCGATCTCCTTCGCTTTCAGATGCGCCTGCAATGCGTCGCGGCGATCGGTGCGTATGGTGTACTGATTATAGATGGACTCATTCGCTTCGTCGATGGCCGGCGTGCGAATTTCTGCAACGTCCTTGAACGCCGCATCATAGTACTCGGCATGCTTCCGGCGGGCTGCGCTCCATTCGGCGAGGAACGGCAGCTTGGCGGAGAGTATCGCGGCCTGCAGTGTGTCCAGTCGGCTGTTGAAGCCCACTTCCTCGTGCACGTACGTCTTGATCGCACCGTGCGTGCGGAGCCGGCGCAGGCGCATCGCGAGATGATCGTCCTGCGTGACGATCATTCCACCATCGCCGTAGCCGCCGAGATTCTTCGAGGGGAAGAAGCTGTAGGTGCCGATGGTCGCCATCTCGCCCGCCATGGTCCACTCGCCATCGAAGCTGCGGCGCGCGCCGATGGACTGCGCCGCATCCTCGATCAGCGGCATTTTTGGCATCGCCGTCCGGTAGCGCTCGATGGGCGACATCTGGCCAAAGAGGTCCACCGGCATCACCGCCTTCGTTCGGCTCGTGACCGCGGCGGCCGCGGCCGCGGGGTTCATGCTGAACGTATCGGCATCGATGTCCGCGAACACGGGCTTCGCCCCGGAGTTGTGCGTCATCCCGGCGGTCGCGAAGAAGGTGAACGGCGTGGTGATCACCTCGTGGCCGGCACCGATATCGAGGGCGCGCAGCGAGAGCAGCAGCGCGTCCGAGCCATTCGCGCAACCAATGGCGTACTTCGTGTGCGACAGCGCCGCGATCTCCCGCTCGAAGTCTTCCACCTGCTTTCCGAGAATGAAGGTCTGATCCTCGACGACCTGCATCATCGCGGGGACGACCTTCTCGCGAATGCGCGCGTACTGCGCGCGCAGATCGAGCAGTGGGACTGGCATCAGGTTCCGATGGGTGCCGGGACGTCGCGCCGCGCACGGACCGTGGCGGCGCGGGCCACCTCGTGCCACTCCTGCAGCGAGCGCACCTGGGGAGGCCGGAAGCGGAGCGACAGAATCGCGTCGCATGCGGCGTTCGCCGCGGACATCGTCGTGGTGTACGGAATGCGATGCGCGACGGCCGCCTGCCGCATCGTGTAGTCGTCGGTCTGCGAGTGCTTGCCGAGCGGCGTGTTGATCAGGAGCTGGACCTGACCGTTCACGATGAGATCGACGCCGTTGGGGCGCCCCTCGTGCACCTTGAACACCGTCTCCGCCGCGATCCCGCGCGCGCGCAGGAACTTCGCGGTTCCCGGCGTCGCGAGCACGCGGAAGCCCATGTCCTGGAACCGGCGCACGATCGGCGCGACGTGCGGCTTGTCGGAATCGTTCACCGTCACGAGGATCGCGCCGCTGAGCGGCAGCCCGTTGTCGGCGGCGAGCTGCGCCTTCGCGAACGCGCTCCCGAAGCTCTCGGAGAT
>JAQBQC010000315.1 GCA_028287205.1 Gemmatimonadota bacterium | reverse complement strand
ACATGCGCCAAGTTGCGTATGTCGCTGTTAAATCGTAACTTGCGCATCCTTTTTGGGGCGTAGCTGAGCTGGCAAAGCGCCGGACTGTTAATCCGGAGATCGGTGGTTCGACCCCACCCGCCCCAGTTGGTGCAAGCTCACGCCCCGCATGGTTCGCTGTGCGGGGCGTTCTTGTGCCGGCTGTGGCGTTACAACGCGCTATTTCGTGTTACGGCACCGTCACGCCCGCACGGGCGAGCACCTCGCCAGTGGCGCCCGCCATTGAGTCATAGTAGGAAACGAAGCGGTCAGTCTCCGCTGCCGGCTGCAAGCTAAGGTTGTGCGCCCACCGGTAGCCGATCGGCTGGTACCAGAGATCCACGTCGACTCGAAACGGTCCAGGCGCGCGTCCGACGTCGACGCGGTACCGCGTGCGATGCGCACCCGCGCTGAAGGCCGGGTCGCTCGCCGCGTCGCCGATGACGGCGATGTCGCGCGCCGCCGTCGCCTTTTCGAATCCTCGGGGCAGAATACGGTTGTCCTTGAGGTAGCCTACCGCGGAAAGGAGCCCGGTCGTCACCGCGCCGCCCTGGTCTCCCATGATCGACTCGTAGATCTGCACCTGGTCGGGTCGCGCGATCTCGCGGTAGTGCGGTTCGTACTTCGTCCGATCGTCATCGTTGTCGTTACCGGCGATCCGACCGCTCGCCATGAGCGCGCCCGATTCGAACACAATCGCACTCCTGCTGTCACGCACGGTGAAATGCAGCCATGCCCGGCGCGACGGATAGGCTGTCGGCAGCTTGTGGCCACTCAGGTTCGTCACGTCGACATCCACGACGAGGCGCCTCGAACCGTCGGGCGACGCACCGGGTGCCGCGTCAGGGACGGGCATGACGGTGACGCGCGCCGCATGGCGCAGAAGCTCGCGGGTGTGTGCCGCGACGGCGTCGAGCTCTTTCGGCGGCGCCTCCACTGCGAGATCCCCGCGATAGCGGTTCAGCATGCCGAGCAACAGGAAATTTCCGCCTACGAAGACATGCCGCCGCAGGTCGGGACGGCGTGGACCATCGACGTTCGTGATCGAGATGCTGTCGTTGTTCGCGACCGCACTGGGCATGTGACACGATTGACAGCTCTGCTCGCCGACGTATGCGCTGTGCCGCCATTCGAGAAATGGCATCTGCTCGGGCAACGACCCAATGGGGCGACCCGAGGAATCCAGCGACGCCGTGTACAGGGTGTGGCACGTGGCGCAGAGCTCCGAGCTCCGAATGTGATCTGACTGTGTCGGGACGAAGCTGCTCGACGAGTGCATGACGGTCGTGTGGCCACGGTCCACGACGTACGGCCCGAAGACCGGACGCCGGGCGACAGGCGTCAGGGTGTCGATCACGAAGCCGCCGTTGAAGCTCTCGCGTTCGCCAAGCCGTGTGTTCTGGATTTGATGACACGTCGTGCACGACACGCCGTCGGCCGAGAGGCTGTCGAGCGGCTCGGTGCCGCGCAGTGATGGAAATCGCGCGAAGGCGACGCCACGTCCGCCCGCTGCACGAGCCGTGAACCGTTGCATGGGCATGTGGCACGTCGTGCACTCATCCTGGATCTCGGCGCTGGCCTTCGGATGATCGAGCACCTCGCGGCGCACCGACGCTTGCCAGTAGGGGTCGCGCGACGAATTGGCCATGACCGACGCGCGCCAGTCGAAGCCGATCGATACGTCCACGCCGGACGAGGTCGTGAGATCGCTGTGACACGCCATGCAGCGGTCGGCGGTGAGGAAATGCGCAGGACCGTGGAGCGCGCGAACGACAGCGCCCTTGCCATAGCCGGCGCCCGCAGCGACCAGGGCCAGGCTCGCGATGGCGATCGTGGCGACGGTCTTCAGTGCTCGCATCCTGGACACCACCCTTTCCATCCTGAGAACAGTGGACCGTCGAACGTGTCCCAGAGCATGTAGAACAGGAGCTGCGTGTGACGCGTCTCCTTCTCTGTAAGAGGGACGTCAACGCCGACTCCCGCGCGGACGTGCTGCAGCGCGCTCAAGGAAATCTGAAACTGCGGCACCAGGTCCCACGCTACAGGTGCGCCGGCGATGAGGTCGCGCGAGCCCGTGACTTCGAGCATAGGCGACCAGATGCGGGTGATGGGACTGAAGGGAACGGTGGTGCCGAGCGCGGCGCCCCAGAACACCGACTGATTGGTGCGTGAACGATCGGTGGGAAGCTCCACTTTCCCCTGAAGCTGCAGGTAGCTCCGCGCCGGGAGGAGCTGCGCGGCGAGGACGCTCGCCTCGAACGCCGTTGTACCGCTGCCAAGCCCCGTGGTCCGATCGCCAGTGGGGAGGATGACGCCGGCCAGGCCGCTCACGATCGTGCCCGACGCGAGGCTGCTGAAAAAAACGTGTTTGGGCACGATGGAAACATCGCCTAGCCCACCGGACCATGAGTGGCCGCTGCGGCCGATGAATCCGAATGGCACATCGACCTCGATCTGATCGCGCGCGCCGAAGCGCTTCTCGAAAATGAGGTGATTGGAGACCGACCCGGGTCCTTTCATCTCGATCGCGCTCGTGAGCACCACCTCGTCCTCGGGGAATGCCTTCTCGACCGTTTGCGCGAGTGGCAGGTTGAATTCGCCGCGAGGCCAGCTGCGCTCGCGACAGAAGGTTCGGACGTAGGAGATGACGCGCTGGATCTCCTCCGGCGTGAGCAGGTCGCGAAACGCCGGCATGATGCGACTCAGCCCTCGTACCGGGCCGCCATCGCGCACGATCGCCGTCCAGTCCGCCCGCGCCTCACGCGTGGCGAAATTGCAGTCCGTGAAGTCCGGGAGGCGGTTCGTGAAGCCGACGGTGGAGCGCGGCGCACCGGCGCCATCGGCACCGTGGCATCCGGTACACGTCGCGCGGAAGATCTCCTCACCGGTGCGCGCGCGAGCCGAGGCATGCTGAGCCGCTCGTCGTGCCAGCGGTGCGCCGCTCGTCATGCGGGCCACGCCACTCGCTCCAGCCACGAACGCCGCGAGCGAGACTGCCAGCGCAGCGAGATTCACGACGATGCACACGAGCGAGGTGCTCGCACGCACCGGTCGCAGCGCATTGGCCAATGCTCAGTTCGGACAGCGGCGCTGTCGCGTATTCGCGCGCTGTTCGAGCGACGCTTGCGCATGCAGAGCTCTACGATTGGAAAAACAGCCCGATCTCGAACGTGCTTGCTTCGGCCAACGATCAACGATGTTGAGCGACCACCCGCGTTTCCGAGCGCCTGAAGTCCCGGCAAGACCGGTGCCCGCTCACGGAGCGAGAGCACCGGCAAGGCCGCCGCTATGATGCGCTCGGCGCACCTCCCGGCCTTGGCGCCGTGAACTCTCCCGGCTTCACGCGCTCCTCGCCTGGAGGCGCGCTCGGGATCGCAGCACCGGGCTCCGGCTCGGGGTTTTGCGCGCGGAAGAACAGCGCCGCCAGTATCGCTCCGGCGAACGGGCCAACGATGTAGAGCCACACGTTCCCGAGCGTACCGTGGCCCAGGAGCGTGTCGATCAACATCGGACCGATGCCCACCGCGGGGTTGAACGCGCCGCCCGAGATCGCGCCCCCCGCGAACGCCGCGACGACGATCGTGAATCCGATCGCCAATCCATAGAAAGAATTCCTTTCGGTCTGCCGAGCGGTGGCGGAGTTGAGAACGACCAAGGCGAGCGCGAAGGTGAAGATCGCTTCGACCGCGAGCGCGCGCGCCCACGTGACATCCGCGCCCGGCGCGGCGGCGAATGTCTTGCCCGTCAAATACAGAACGGTGAGCGCCGCGAGCACGGCACCGATCAGCTGCGCGATCCAGTACGCAGCGACATCGCCCGTCGGAAGCTTGCCTCGCATCCACACCGCGAGCGTTACCGCCGGATTGTAGTGCGCGCCCGAGACATGCCCTCCCATGTAGACCATGATCATGAGCGCGCTGCCGATCGCCAAGGGCGCAAACGGCGACTGCGACAGCGACATGAGGCCCACCGTCAGCACGAGGAAATACGTGCCGACCAGCTCCGTAGCGTAGGCCATTTTCATTGGTCTTCAGGGAATGTGTGGTCGGCAACCGGCTCGATCGCGTGAATTAACGACGCGAGCCAAACGCCTGCAATGTGTGGAATGACAATCCTCGCATCGCGGGCGTCGACAACCCTGTGCTACGGCTCCTCACGAGTGCGCGCGACTCGCGCGCTTCGGGAGCGGCACGCGCAAGCGCTACGCGAGCGCTACGCGTCCCCGTTGCGCCGGCGCGTGGCCCAACCCTTCTTCGCGGCGCGGCTGCGCTCCGATGTGCTCTGGCTGTGCCCACCCTTCCGCTCGGGCGCCTTGTTCTCCGCGCGTCCGCGCCCGGAGCCGGACTTCCGGCCGCCGTGACTGATCGCATTCTCGGTGGCCCACGCCCGTCGCTCGGCCTCCTTCTCCGGCACTCCGCGCTTCTCGTACCCCTCCTCTATATGCTCCGCCTGACGCTTCTGCTTGTCAGTATACGCCGCCTTATCCCCCCTGGGCATAACCCCTCCGGTGCAAAGAGAATCGATTGATCGAGGGGCCACGGGCTGCATAACATGTGCCCCTCAGGGCACTTACCTTCGTATCAATCTCCCCTCCACCAATGCGGCGGCTCGCTCCGTGCACCAGATTTCCAACGGCGACACGCGAATCAGCGAGCGTTCATCCTTCACTGACGGAGCTGCGATCATGAGCGACAAGAAGAACGAAGCAGGGAGCAAGGCGGACGCGCAGAGTGATAGCGAGAAGGCGCTGCAGGAAGAGCTGCGTCGTGAAGCGTCGGAGGGAAAAGGCTCGATCGGCGACGCCGGCAAGAACAACAACCTCACGGGATCGTCGACCTGGGAGACACTGCCCGACGATGAGTCGTCGAAAAAGGACAACAAGTGACAGGCGCGTCATCGGCAGCCTCGTCGGACAGCTCCGACGAGGAACGTCGCAGGATCGCCGAAGAGATCGCGTCACGACTCCGCCGAAACGGAGTTCAGCTCACGGGCAAGGAAAGCCCCGAGGAGCTCGCGGATCTCGAGGAAGCCGTCGAACAGTTCGAGCGGATGGTCGAACGCGGCGGCGGCGATCTCATGGTCGACGAGCCCGTGTCCGGCGGCTCACCGATCGCTCCCGACGAGCCGGATTTCGTTCTTCCGACACGAAAACCATCGGAATCCGTTTCGGCGTACATCAAACGCATCCGGGAAGCAGCATCGCGGGCAGGACACAAGGGAAGCGCCTCGTAGCCCGCTGCATCATCACTTCACAATGATGGTCCCCGCCATCGCCGCGCCGTGCACCGCACAGTGGTATGTGTAGGTGCCGGCGCTGGCGAAGGTTCTGCTGAAGCTGCCCGAGTCTTGAATGCTGGAGCTCGGCCCTCCGTCATCGAACTGCACGCTGTGCGAGACGCACGTGCTTCCGCCGTAGCCATCGCCAGTGCACGAGTTCCACGTCCACTTTAGCGTCGCACCAACGGCAACACTGTCGTGCGCAGGTGTGAACTTGTTGTTCGTGACGGACAGCGATGTCGTTGATGAGTTCACTGGCGGTGGCATCGTGGGCCCGGGATCCGTCATCCCATTCGAGCTGGACGATCCGCCGCCGCCGCAGGCGGCCATCGCCGTCAACAGGAACACTGAAACGGTGCTTATGCATTTACCGACTACTGAGCTTCTCATGACTACATCCGCATTGGTGTCGAAGTCAGAATAGGCTTCGCCCCGCGCAAGCGCATTGCATTCGCAGCGAGCGACAGTGCCGTCGAGGTGAATGCGGTGTATACGAGGGCGCCGGTACGCGCTCATTCCATGACTCCGCCAGCATGCATTGTTGTCTGCTTGCATGACAGAGTCGTGTCAGATACTCTAGCGATAGGCGAGATGATGCCACCGATTCGAATCAGCCGAACGACGTTACCCTCACAACAGCTGCTGGTGTCATTTTCGCTCGTCGCTCCGGCGGCATTCACCGCTCGGGATCGCAGTTGACTCCGCGAACGATTCCCGAGAGCACGATCGCCGCGCTTCGGGAGCTGCTGCTGCGCATGATCCGCGACGAGCCGCAATCCGAAGCAGAAGGGATGGCACACACAGGCGAAGACGTTCGAGGTGCGTTGCGCGAGCTGTGCGACGATGCGCACCGCAATCACGTTCGCGTCGAGCAGCTGGTGATCGCGATCAAGCAGGGATGGTCATCGCTGCACAGCGAGCGGCCGCGTGCGCGCTCCGCGGGCCCCGACGAGCTGCTCAACCAGGTCATCACACTCTGCATCGACGAGTACTACGCGCGCGCGCAGAAAAACTAGGCGCGCACGTTCGTCGAATTTCGATTAGGGAAGTCTCATTAAGAGACTGGGTCGATGCACGCTGTTGCTGCCCGCGTGCGCCCTTCGTCTGCCTATCAACCGTACGCACCTGCGTCGAGCAATCGTGAGACGAATATCATCTGCGGAATGCTCCTCGAGCGTTGCTGCGATCACGCGCTCTCGGTTAGAGTCAGGGCGACGTTGGTGCAGGTCTGCTCAATGAACTCGAGGAACGACGATGGTATCCGGGCACGTTGCCGCTACCTCCGCGCAAGGCGGTGGAAGCTCGCTCCACGACATAGGTGATGTCGTGACGCGACACACGCGTCGAATCTGCGCCATTTGCGTCGCCCTCGCCGTCGCGCTGCATGCAGGCAAGCTCCCAGCGCAGCAGGACACGATCCCATCGCCTGTCGAGCTCAAACGACTGAGCGTCGAGCAGCTGATGCAGATCAACGTCACCTCCGTCTCGAAGCAGCCAGAACGACTCGCTGACGCTGCGTCCGCCATCCAGGTCATCACGAACGACCAGATCCGCCGCTCGGGAGCGACGAGCATTCCCGAAGCGTTGCGGCTGGCGCCGAATCTCGAGGTCGCACAGTTCGGTGCGCACCAGTGGGCGATCACCGCACGCGGATTCAACAGCGTCACCGCGAACAAGCTGCTCGTGCTGGTCGATGGGCGC
>JAQBQC010000285.1 GCA_028287205.1 Gemmatimonadota bacterium | reverse complement strand
GGTAAATTCACCTCGCGAAATGGCTGACGACAATCTCTCCTCGCGCGAGCGTGGCAAGGGTTCGGGGGGCGGGGGCGGCAACGGCCCGTCGCCTGCGTCGTTCGCGGGAGCCGGCGTCCAGTTCGTGCTGTCCATTCTCATCTTCCTTTATCTCGGGAAGTGGCTGGACGGAAAGCTCGGCACGTCGCCCTGGCTGCTGATGGCGGGAGTATTCGTCGGTGCGGGCGCGGGGTTCTACAGCTTCTATCGCCGCATCATGGCCGCGGGCCGTGACCACGGAGATGGATGAAGAGGACGGCGATCTTCGCACTCGTATCGCTGGTGGTGATCGCGCTCGTCGCATGGATGCTGACGTACGCCTTCCCGACGGCGGCTGATGAACACGCGATCGTAGTGAGTGCGACGGTTGCGTACGTTGTCCAACTCGTGTCGTTCACGATCGCCAGCAGATGGGCAGCGACGAATGTCGTCGCCGGGTGGGGGCTGGGGATGCTGCTTCGATTTTTCGTGCTCGCGATCTACGCGCTCATCGGCGTGAAAGTGCTGGGTCTTCCAACGACCTCGGCGCTCGTGAGCCTCGCTGCCTTTTTCTTCGTTTCCACGCTCGCCGAACCGGTGCTGCTCAAGTCATGAGAATTGGCTCGCTTCTTCTTTCGCTGCTGCTCCTTGCAGCGCCGCTCGCTGCGCAGGCGCCGAGGTCGACGCTGGATAGCGGTGGCGATCACGTCACGGCGCCTACATCGAAAAACGTCGACATCATCACTCCGCACATCACGGACTCCCACGAGCTCGAGGTGCCGTTCATCGGCGAAGTGGAGCTTCCGCGCTGGGCGCCGCTTCATGTTGGCGGGCTCACGATCGATCTCTCGCCCACGAAGCACGTGATCTTCCTGCTGCTCGCCGCGGCGCTCTGTATCGGGATACTGCTTCCCGCAGCCACGTCGAACCAGCGGCAGACGGCGCACAAGGGGCACGTGCGCGGCTTTGCCGGCGCGATCGAGTCGATCGTGCTCTACATCCGGAACGAAGTCATCCTGCCGAACGTGGGTCATCACGGCAACGCGTACGTTCCCTTCCTGCTGACACTCTTCTTCTTCATTCTGTTCGCGAATCTGCTCGGCCTTCTCCCGTACGGGTCGACCGCCACGGGAAACATCTCGGTTACGGCGACACTCGCGCTCATCACGTTCGTGGTGGTCGAGGCTGCCGGTATGAAGGCGCAGGGCCCGGCGTACATCAAGACAATCGTCTACTGGCCCTCGGATCAACCGCTCGCAATGAAACTTCCGATGACCTTGATCATGACGCCCGTCGAGATCATAGGAAAGTTCACGAAGCCGTTCGCGCTGGCGATTCGACTCTTCGCCAACATGACGGCCGGCCACGTCGTGTTGCTCGCGCTCATCAGCCTGATCTTCACATTCGGCAGCTGGCTCGTTGCTCCTGCCCCCGTGCTGATGGGTGTCGCGATCAGCATGCTCGAGCTGTTCGTCGCGTTTCTGCAGGCGTTCATCTTCACGCTGCTCGCCAGCGTGTTCATTGGCTTGATCCGCGAGGGTGCTCACTAGCGCGCCCTCGTGTCGCATTCGCCTCGCGCACAACGCTCCACGCGCGCGGTGTCGTAGCCGGTCGAGCGACCGGCGAAGCTCGTTGAGACCCGGGTCTCGCTGACGAGCAGCGCTCGAACCACCGGGCGCGGAGCAGCACGAATCACGTCAATCGGAGCACGACAATGCACGCTATTCTTCCAATGCTTCAGGCTGCAGCCGGCTACACGAGAGAGTATACGGGCGCATGGGCGATGTTCGGTGCCGGACTCGGCGCGGGTGTCGCGGTAATCGGTGCTGGTCTCGGCATCGGCCGCATTGGTGGCCAGGCCGCCGAAGCGATGGCCCGTCAGCCGGAGCGCGCTGGTCAGATCCAGACCGCCGGTCTTATTCTCGCGGCGCTCATCGAAGGTGCGGCGCTGTTCGCGATCGTCGTCACGTTCCTGATCCAGAGCAAGTTCAACTTCTAGTAGCGATCGATCGGCCGCCGTGCCCCGGGGTGCGGCGTGCCATCGTCACCATTTTTCCAGAATTACAATGCGCAAGCTTTTGACAGTTCTCTCAGCTTCGATTGCCGCCGCGCTTCCGCTCGCTGCGCAGGAGGGCGAGGCCGCCAAGCCAGGTTTGCTCACGCCGAGCGGTGGCCTGATGCTTTGGACCTTGGTGATCTTTGCCGGCGTCCTCTTCATCCTCTCGAAGTTCGCGTATCCGAAGATCCTCGAGGCCGTCGAGTCGCGCGAAAAGGCGCTCGAAGACGCGATCGCCGCGGCCAAGAAGGATCGTGAAGAAGCCGCCGCGCTGCTCGCCGAGCATCAGAAGGCGATCGCGGCCACGCGCGACGAGGCGCAGAAGATCATCACCGACGCGCGCGCTGCTGGTGAGAAGGTGCGCACCGATGTCATCGAGCAGGCGCACAGAGAGCAGCAGGCGCTGCTCGAGCGTGCGCGCGCCGAGATCAACTCCGAGAAGGAGAAGGCGCTGGCCGAGTTGCGCAAGCAGACGGTGGAGTTGGCCGTTCGCGCCGCGAGCAAAGTGATCGAGCGCAATCTCGACGTCGAAGCCAACCGCGCGGTCGTCGAGAGCTTCCTGGCGTCGATCGAGCCGGTGGGAACGAACCGCTAATGCGCGAGCCGACTATCGCGCGCAACTACGCCGAGACACTAGTGTCGCTCGCCGAGCGCGCGGGCGATCTCGATGGGTGGGGGCAGACGATCACGCAGGTCGCGGACGCGATCGAGAGCGATCCGCGCCTCGCGAACTTTCTCTCCTCGCCGAGAGCGAGCGCGAAGCGGAAGGTCGAGATCATCACGAAGGCGTTCCAGGACACGCTGCCGCGTCTGTTCGTTCGCTTCCTCGGTGCCGTGATCTCGAATCGGCGCCAGCATCTCATTCCGCAGATCGCCAGCGAGTATGCGCTGCTGGTGGATGAGATTCAGGGGCGCGTGCACGCGCGCGTGACGGTCGCGAGCGAGCCGGACGATGCGTTGCGCGCGATCGTCGAGAAGCAGCTCGGCACGGTCACGGGCAAGCGGGTGGTTCCACACTTCATCGTGAAGCCGGAGATTCTGGGCGGCATGATCGCGCGCGTGGGCGACACGGTGATGGACGGATCGCTCGCTCGACGGCTCGAGACGCTGCGCGGCCGCATGCTGGGCCGGGCGAGCTGATCGTCACAGCCACGATTCTCGAGGATTCAGAGCGCGGCGCCCTTCCATGGGCGCCGCGCTCGTGTTTTCATCCTGCCCCATGATCGCAATTCTTCCATTGTTGCTCGTG
>JAQBQC010000275.1 GCA_028287205.1 Gemmatimonadota bacterium | reverse complement strand
CCTCGACATCGGTGTTCTTCTCGCCGGTGAGCGCATCCAGCTGCTCGGCCATCGACGGATGCTCGAGCATCGCGAGCGGAATGCCGTCGGGCGACAGCCACGCGAACATCCGCAGCACGGCTTTCGCGCCGACACTCAGATCATCGACCGTAGTCTGCCACGTGGTGGCCACCGATAGCGAGACTTCCTTCTCCTCGTGGTACCGCATCAGCGACTTGTCCGCGCGACTGCGCACGTCCTTGGCATTCGTCGCCCAGCGCTTTCGATACTCGGCGAGGGACAGCTCGAGCTTGTTGATGTAGGCCGACGCCTGCTCGAGTGCGAGACAGAGCGCGCCCAACTCTCCGTTCGCGAGCATCTCCGCCTGCTCCTGATCATCATCGCGCACCGATCGACCGCCCTCCGTAGCCTCCAACAGAAAGCGCGTCGCATCCGGCGCCGAGAGCACCCGCAGGTCGAGCGGCTCCACGTCGCGCGGCCATCGCGTCACGCGACCGGTGATCAACACGTGTCCGTTCGACCAGTCGGGAAGCCTCCCCGCCACTGCGCCTCGCGCGTCCTCGCTGTCGACGTTGTCCACCACGAGCAGCCATCCCGGATGGTTCTTCAGCCAGTCGAGCGCGAGCTGCGTGCGCTGAGGCTCGGGCGTCGACGCATCGACGTCGAGATGGAACACGCCGGTGAGCGACGCGAGATCGCGGTCGAGCGCTTCCCGTGATTCGCCGTTCACGAGTAGCACTGCCGTGTACTCGTCGCGGTAGCGCCACGCGTACTCGACCACCAGCCGCGTCTTGCCCATGCCGCCAAGGCCGTGCACCACCTGCTTCGGCCACGCGCCCACTCTCTTCGCTCTCGCCACGCTCGCGCGAATTCCCTCGAGGAAATCATCACGCCCGATGAACAGCTCGCCGAGTGATGCATAGGGCAGTCGCAGCGGTGCAGCGGGAAGCGATTCGCTCTTTGCGGGAGGCAGCACCGTACGCAGCGTGCGCAGCACCTCGATCACGAGCTCCTCGCGGCTCGCGAAGACGATCTCGGGGTACCGCTCGAGCTCCTTCAGACGCGCGAGATGCGCATCCTGACTCCTGCGCTGATGCTCGACGAGCTCGTGCCTTCCGGCGCGCGGGGCGTTCGGTTCCGCTGCACACACGAGCAGGCGCTTCCCATAATGATGCGCGAGATAGCCTTCCCATTGCGTGTACGACACGGCGAGCGTCGCCGCACTTGCCGGTGTCGCGAGAAAGGGAATCTTTCGCGACAGCTGCGGCTCGCTCTCGAACAGCGACTCCACCGCAATGTCGCTCGCGACGGCGCCCGTCATGTCGCCGACGAGATGGATGACGGCGTCGCACTCCTGCAGATACAGAACGAGCTTGTCGAGCGTGAGCACGCCGCCGGCGATGAAGTCCTCCTGCACCTTCACGCTCACGTCCGGACCGGTGAGCTTGTCGCGCAGGTAGGTGCGGTAGTCGCCAGGCCCGCGCACGCGTTCCGGAGCCCGCCTCGGATCCTCGGCGAACTCGTTGCTGACCGCGGAGATGAAGAGCGTGACCTGGGACATGAGATTCCCTCAGCCATGGCCTGGATGAACGATGCCCGCAAAGAATCGAGAGATTCTCTGCGGGCATCAATAGCGGGGGCGGGATTTGAACCCGCGACCTTCGGGTTATGAGCCCGACGAGCTACCAGGCTGCTCCACCCCGCGCCAGGACGTCAAATATCCGAAGTTGCCTGAGCCGTGTCAAGGTTTGCGCGCGCTATCCGGCTCTGCAAACCGATACAGAATTTCCTTGTTCCCGCGCACCATGCCGAACTCCTCGCGCGCGATCCGCTCCTGCACGGCGGGGTCCGCCTGCACGGCCTTCTTTACCCTCGCCAACGAGTCGATCTCGTGGTGCAGCGAGTCCATGGACGCCCGCATGCGCTTCGCGCGCGCGCGCTGCGACAGCAGGGCGGTCGTGCTGTATTCCCCACCCTGCAGCGCGTACACGAGCACGATCACCCCGATCGCGATCCAGACAATGCGACTCCACCTGCCGCGCATGCCGGCGCTCGCAATCGCTGACTACAGCCCGTAGATCGCGCCGCCCGGATACTCCGCCGCCTCGCCGAGCATCTCCTCGATGCGCAGCAGCTGGTTGTACTTTGCGACGCGATCCGTGCGCGATGCGGAGCCGGTCTTGATCTGTCCGGCACCCGTTCCAACAGCGAGGTCCGCGATGAACGTGTCTTCCGTCTCGCCCGAGCGGTGCGAGATGATCGACAGATAGCCGGCCGAACGCGCCATCTCGATTGCCTCGAGCGTCTCCGTGAGCGTGCCGATCTGGTTGACCTTGATCAGGATCGCATTGGCGACGTGGCTCTCGATGCCGCGCGCGAGACGCTCCGTGCTGGTGACGAAGAGATCGTCGCCTACGAGCTGAACGCGATCGCCGAGCGCCGTCGTGAGCTGCGCCCAACCATCCCAATCATCCTCGGCCAGGCCATCCTCGATCGACACGATCGGATACTCTTCCATCCATCGCGCGTACTGCTCGATCATTCCGTTCGCGTCGAGCGTGCCCGCGCCGCTCTTCTTGAACGTGTATTTGCCCTGCTTGTCATAGAGCTCACTCGCGGCACAGTCGAGCGCGAGCGCGATCTGCTTGCCCGGCGCGTACTTCGCTGCCTCGATCGCCTCGATGATGATCTTGAGCGCATCCTCATCGCTCTTGAGATCCGG
>JAQBQC010000236.1 GCA_028287205.1 Gemmatimonadota bacterium | reverse complement strand
CCATCGAGAGCCCGCGCCCCGCGCTGATGATGTGGACGTGGGCGTCGTTGAATCCCGGCACCAGCATCTGGCCGTGCGCATCGATGACTTTCGCGCCCGCACCCGTCATCTTTCGGATCTCGGCGCTCGAGCCAACCGCCGCGATCCGGTCGCCGCGTACGGCGATCGCTTCGGCCCACGGGCGCTTCGGATTTCCGGTCCAGATGCGCGCGTTCACGACCGCGAGCGAAACCGAGGCGCTCTGCGCGTTGGCGGGCGCGGGAAGCGTGAACGCGGAGATCATGCTGAGGATCGAGGTGAGTATCGGGGCGAGCAGCGAACGAGCAGGAACGCGTTTACGGCGCGGCACGCTCATCATCCGTTACGACGCTCCATCGCATCACGAATGTCGAGAAGGATCTCGAAATAGAGCTGCTCTCGGCGATAGGCGAAATCGAGCGTGGCCATTTGCGAGCTGTCGCTCGTGGCCTTGGCGCGCTCGAAGCTCTCGCGGTACATCTCGTCCAGATTGTTGAGGATGCGTTCGCGGGTGCGCGACATGGCAATCTTCTCTAGTGCTCGGAGGGTGAGCCGTGGCGGATCATCGTTCGAAGTGGCGTGCAGCGCGGCTTCGCTCTGTTCGAGGAAGTAGCGCTTCGCCGCTCCCATCAGCGCACGACGGGGATTGACAGGATCAGGCATGACTCGAGACCAGGTCTTCGCGCGCGACAGATATCGCTGTGTCTACTGTGGGGAGATCTTCCCGGCGGACGAGCTGACGGTGGATCACGTTCAGCCTCGCGTGCGAGGGGGAGATCGGTCCGGTGGGAACTTAGTGACAGCATGCAAGGGCTGCAACACGCTCAAGGGGCATCGCAAGCTCGCGGAATTTCTTTCCGCGGAGCCCGTTGCGCGCAAATACTTCTTCACGCTCGCGACGGCGGTGTGGCCACGTCATCTGCGAGCGGTGGAGGAGCAGCTTGCGCGAAGGGATTCGAAGCGCGCGCAACGACGCGCGGCCGAGCGATGAAGCGCGTTAGCGCGGGCGCTCGCGTGTAGAGCCCTCGGTGAGCGCCCGGAAGCGCTCCGACATTCTGTTGACTCGCTCCGCGTACTGACGCGGCGTTTCGTCCGCCGCGCGCGGCGGCACCACCTGGCGGCAGAGATCGTCGGCGCGGCTGCTGAGCGGGATGTGACCCGCGAGCGCCTCCGCAGCCCGGCGGAACCCATCCACCGCCGTCTGCATCATCGTGAGCTCGGCACCCGACTCCGATCCGGTGACATCGACTCCGTGCTCTTCCAGCGAGCGAGTCATTGCCTCTGCATTTGCACTGTTGTCCGATCGTCCACTGTCGCGCGTTCCCTCATCGTGCCAATCTGCTCTGATCATGCTGCACAGCTCTGCTTCATTTGGGTAGCTTGTTGTCGCCCGGTGGAGCGACGTAGCGATACTGTTCGACTATCTGCCCGGCGATGAGGTGCCCGTGCAGAATCTGCTCGGCACCGGCCGCATCGACGTGCGCATACCATATGGCTTCCGGATACACGACGACCATCGGACCATTGCCGCATTGTCCCATGCATCCCGCGTGATTGACGCGAACGCTGTTCTGAATGCCGGCTGCAGCGGCGCCTTTTTTGAGTGCGGCAAATACAAGATCGCTACCCTGTCCCGGACACGTTCCGCCCGACGTACACACGAACACATGATGCTTATACTGTCCCATGCGGTAAATCTAGCGGTCCGCGATGATTTAATGGACGGAGTCGCTCTCGAATGCGCTCTCGTTGGTGATGCATCGCACATCGCGGGGTGTTCAGGAGTGAGACATGGCTGAGCCCTGGCTGCGCGGACCCATCGCCGGGATGCCCGCGATGGTCATGCCGGCGGCGCATGCGCTGATGCAGGCTGCCGAGGACATTCCCATGGCCGCGCAGGGGCTGACGACGCCGCAGCTCGGGGCGCGTCCGGGCGGTGCGGCAGCGGTGGGCTTTCATCTGCGCCACCTCGCCGGAAGCATCGACCGCCTGTTGACGTACGCGCGCGGCGAGATGCTCACCGATGCGCAGCTGACGGAGATGGATGCGGAGATCGAGGACGACGGCCGGAGCGCCGACGATCTCGTGCGCGTGGCTCTCGCAGCCATCGAGCGCGCGCTCGACGTGATGCGCGAGACGCCGCCCGGGATCTACCTCGAGGCTCGCGGGGTGGGACGCCGGCGGCTGCCCACCACCGTGCTCGGACTTCTCGTGCACATCGCCGAGCATACGCAGCGGCACGTGGGCGGGATCATCGCGACGGCCAAAGTGGTCAGGGTCATGCAAGAAGGGAGGTCGGCTTGACAGCGCTCGCAATTCGCCCTAGTTCTTCGCCCATGAGCATCACCCTGATGTGCGCGTGTTGTCCTCATCCCGCCATGCGGCCGGGGGAGCGTGCGCGCTTCGTGTGATTCTCTTCGCACGTTGCGATTGACGCCCTGACGGCCGCCGACTGGCGGCCGTCGTCGTTTCTGCTCGACGCTCGAGCGAAACTGCCGTGAGCGCTCGGGCGTTCAGTACCGTGTACCACCAGAACAGGGGGAAGGCATGGCTACGACAGCTACCGCGGGCGCCGACAAGGCGATCACCGCCAAGGAGTACGTTCATCCGGAAGTGCTGGTGTCGACTGAGTG
The DNA here is from genome assembly GCA_028287205.1 of Gemmatimonadota bacterium. GTDB lineage: Bacteria > Gemmatimonadota > Gemmatimonadetes > Gemmatimonadales > Gemmatimonadaceae > FEN-1250. Next base: position 6,064 of record JAQBQC010000236.1, on the reverse strand, counting down.
GCTCGCGCAGAATCTCGACAATCCGAAGATCCGCATCATCGAGAGCGACGAGGATGTGCTTCTATACGACCTGGGCCACATCAAGAACTCGCAGAAGGTCGACTGGCATCTCGATCTGAACGACGACGTGATGCGCGACTACGTGAGTCCCGAGCAGTTCGAGAAGCTGCTCCGCTCGAAGGGGATCGACGAGACGACCACGGTCGTGTTCTATGGCGACAAGAACAACTGGTGGGCGACGTACGCCTTCTGGGTATTCAAGCTCTTCGGCTTCGAGAACGCTCGCGTGCTCGACGGTGGCCGCATCAAGTGGGAGCAGGAAGGGCGCCCATTCGTGACGGATGTGCCGTCGTTCCCCGCGACCGGCTACAAGGCGCCGAAGCGCAACGATGGAAAGATCCGCGCGTTTCGCGACGAGGCGCTCGCACACTCGAATGCGAAGAAGCCGCTGGTCGATGTTCGCTCGCCGGATGAGTTCTCCGGCAAGAAGACGCACATGCCCGAGTATCCGCAGGAAGGCGTGCTTCGCGGAGGACACATCCCCGGCGCGAAAAGCGTCCCGTGGGCACGCGCGGCAAACACCGATGGAACGTTCAAGAGCTCCACTGAGCTGCGCGCGATCTACGAGAAGGAAATCGGCCTGAAGAAGGACGACGACGTGATCGCCTACTGTCGGATCGGCGAGCGCTCGTCGCACAGCTGGTTCGTGCTCACCTATCTCCTCGGCTATCCCAAGGTGCGAAACTACGACGGCAGCTGGACAGAGTGGGGGAATTCTGTGCGACTCCCCATCGAGAAATGAGCGACGTCCCACCGATCGGAGTGAAGCCACCGCAGCGAGTGATTGCGGTGTGGAAGGGGGAACAGGAATTCGACACGAGCAAACCGGGCGGCCCTGTGGCCCGCATCGATGGGCACGGGGTGAGTGGGCAGGGACCGGTGGACACGCTCCTGAGCGCACTCGCCACATGCTCGGCGATGGACGTGGTTGGAATTCTGAAGAAACAGCGCACGCCGCTGTCGTCGCTCGAGGTCGAGGTGATCGGAACGCGGGAGGATGCGAGTCCGCGCCGGCTGAAGCACGCGCTGTTGCTGTTCCGCATTTCGGGCGCCGGGATCGAGCGCGAGCAGGCGCTCAAGGCGATCGAGCTGTCGGTGACGAAGTACTGCTCGGTACGCGATTCACTCGATCCGAAGATTCCTGTCGAGTGGGAGCTCGAATTGAAGTAGGGGAGCGAAGTGATTGATGCAGCGATAGGGCGAACTCCGCTCGTTCGGCTCGAGAAAGTGGTCGAGCCGGAGATGGCGGAGCTGTGGATGAAGGTGGAGGGGATGAACCCGGGCGGATCGATCAAGGATCGGACTGCATTCGGGATGATCACGGACGCCGAGCAGCGGGGCGTGCTGCGGCCGGGCGGGACCATCGTGGAGCCGACGTCGGGAAATACGGGCATCGGGCTCGCGCAGGTGGCCGCGGCGCGGGGCTACAAGTTGATCCTGTGTCTTCCCGCACAGATGAGCGAGGAGCGAAAGCGCACGCTCATCGCGTACGGCGCGCAGCTCGTGCTCACCGATCCCGATCGCCGCATGCTCGCGGCCATCGAGGAGGCGGAGCGCATTCGCGACAAGACCGGCGCGTGGATGCCCAATCAGTTCTCGAATCCCGCGAATCCGCGCGTGCACTACGAGCTCACCGGTCCCGAGCTGTGGGAGCAGATGGAGGGACGCATCGACGCGTTCGTGTACGGATCGGGAACGGGCGGCACGATCAGCGGCGTGGGCAGATACATCAAGGAGCGCTCGCCAAAGACGTCCGTGATCTCGGTGGAGCCGGCCCGCTCACCGGTGCTGAGCGGCGGTGAGCGCGGGACACATCAGTTCCAGGGGATGGGTCCGGGATTCGTGCCCGACAACTTCGATTGGTCGGTCGTGGATCGCGTGGAAGTGGCGTGGGAAGAGGACGCGTTCCCGCTCGCGCGACGGCTCGCGAGCGAGGAGGGACTGTTCGTCGGCATGTCCACGGGCGCGATCGTCTGGGTGGCGCTGCAGATCGCGCGCGAGCTCGGCCCGGGAAAGCGCGTGGCGTGCATCTCGCCGGACTCCGGCGCGCGCTATCTGACTACGGCGCTGTTCGCCGCGGACTGATCTGCGGAGAGGCGTGAGGGCGTAGAGCTACCGCAGCTTGGAGAGCAGCGCCAGCGCCTTGGCATCGGCCTTCGGGTACGTCGGATCCATCTCCTCGAGCGTCGACACGATCGTCTCCATCACGAGATAGTCGCGCGCGTGCTTGCGATCCGCGGGCACGAGGAACCACGGCGCGTATTTCGTGCTGCACTTGCGGAATACATCGACGTACGCGCGCGTGTACTCATCCCAGAGCTCGCGCTCCTCGAGATCGCCGGCCTGGAACTTCCAGTTTTTAGTTGGATCGATGAGGCGCTCGCAGAGACGCAGGCGCTGCTCTTCCTTGGAGATGTGGAGGAAGAACTTGAGAATGGTGACGCCGTTCTCCGTGAGGATGCGCTCGAAGTCGTTGATCTGATCGTAGCGCTGCTTCCAGATCTTTTTCGGCACGAGCTTGTGCACGCGAACGGCGAGCACGTCTTCGTAGTGCGAGCGATTGAAGATGCCGATCATGCCGCGCGCGGGCACCGCGGCGTGGACGCGCCAGAGATAGTCGTGCGCGAGCTCGACTGGCGACGGGGCCTTGAAGGCGGTGACGGTGCATCCCTGCGGATTCACAGAGGTGAAGACTCGGCGGATGGTGCCGTCCTTCCCTCCCGCATCGCGTGCCTGGAGCACCACGAGCAGCGCCCGCTTCGACTCGGCGTAGAGCGCGTTCTGCAGCTCGTCGAGGCGGGCGCGGAGCTTGTCCATCTTCTTGTCGAGAACGTCGTCGTCCGCGTCGAGCGCGCGCGGAGGGAGTGCGTCCTTGTCGCTGAGCGAGATTTCGTCGTGAGGGTCGAGCGGGGTGAGCTTCACTTCGAGCGACTAGCGCGAATCACGAGCCCAGGCGGCGCGGCTGCCACTCCGCTTCGGGCGTCTCGGGGCGCGCGGCCGGCTCGGCATCACGAGCCGGAGCGCGCAGATCGGCGCGCGCGACCGTGTCATCAGCGCTGCCCTCCCCGATGCTCTTCTTGAACTCACGAATGCCCTTGCCGAACGACGAGCCGATCTCGGGGATCCGCTTGGCACCAAAGAGCAGGAGCACGATGACGGCAAGCAGAAGAATTTTTTCCGGCCCTATTCCACCAAACATGCGAACTACCTCTATGAAGAAGCGCCGTGATAGCAGCGCCCGTGTTTCACGAGCCGCTCTCGGTGCGCCTGTGACCCGCTCGATGAGTCGGCGGATGTTGTTGTGCGATTGTTCAATACTAAGGCGGACGCATTTCCAGGGCCATTCTGCTCAAAATTCGGTGAACAGCCCTGCCAGCAGACAGTAGCCTGTAGCACAGGTTGTGCACAGAGGGATCCGAATGTCAGTTCGCACCGTATCAGAGGCAGCACCACGCCACCCCCGCTCGCCTTAACCGAGAGCAGCATGGAACGACGTCTCGAGATCGCGGATCTGCTCAGAAGGCGCGTCAGGCTGGGACTCCACGCGGGCTCACTCGCCGCCGGGGACCGGCTGCCCAGCACGCGTGAGCTCGCATCGGATTTCGAGGTCGATCATCGGGTCGTGGTCGCCGCGTATCACCAGCTCGTGGCGGAGGGACTCATCGAGATGCGGCCGCGCGGCGGCATCTACGTCGCGAACATCTCGCCCGGAGCGGTGCGCGAGCCCATGCCGCCCGAGCGCTGGCTGCACGGCGTGTTCACGCAGGGACGCGCGCGCGACATGTCGATGCGCGGCGTCGTCGACGCGCTTCGCCGCGCCACCGAGACGGTGCGCCTGCGAGCCGTCGTGATCCACGCCATCGCCGATCAGCGTACGGGGATGTGCCGCGAGCTCGAGGAGGACTACGGCTTCGAGGCGACGGGGGTGAACACCGACATGCTGGGCAACGGTCACCGTCCCCCCGAGCTCGGCGAGGCCGATCTCATCGTCTCCACACCCGCGTACGAGCCGCTCGCGCGACGGCTCGCCGCGCAGCACGAGAAGCCATGCATCATCGCGGACGTACGCTCCGATCTCATCGGTGGCGAATGGCGGCTCCTGCTTCGGAAGCCGGTGTATGTGGTCGTGCGTGACGTGCAGTTCAGGAACGCGTTGCTCGCCTTCTTCGCCAACACGAAGGGGAAGGAGAATCTGCGCGTGCTCGTCGTCGATGTCGACGACATCACCGCCATCCCCGCTGCGGCGCCGACCTACATCACGCGAGGCGCGCGCGACTGGCTCTCCACACACGGGCGCGCGGACGACGTCGGCGGCAGGATCCTTCCCAACGCACGCACGTTCTCGTCGTCCACGGCCGAAGAGTTGATCTCGTTCATACTCAAGGCGAATCTAGCGGCGCTGAGCAGCCGCGCCTGATTCGCTACCGCGACGCGGTGAGCGGGAGCACGTTCACCGTCCCGGCGACATCCAGGTGTGAGAACGTTCCAGTTGCGGTCACCGAGCTTCCGGACTTCGCGCCACTTCCGCCGCTGCCGTGCAGGCGCAGCTCCTGCTTCGACCAGTCGATGATGCCGTAGAGCTTCGACTCCATCGCCGTTCCGGCGCTGTCGTGTGTCGTCATCGTCGCGCTCACGGGCCACACCGATTCGGCGGAGCTCAGCGCGCTGCCCATCGGAACGATGCGCATGACGAAGCCGGTCTTCGACGCTGGTACATCGCTCGACCAGACGAGCGTTTCACCGTCAGGATCGACGCCCTTGAAGGTGCTCGCGAACTCGAACTCGGATGAGCTGAGCTCGCGGGGGTCGATCGACACGAGTGCGGCGGATGGCTGGAACGCCAACAATCCGATCGCCGATGCCACCGCTGCAATTTCCTTGAATCCCAACATTTTTCCTCTCCCGTTCGGGTCATGAAAAAAGAAATCGCCCCCACGTAACAGCACGTAGGGGCGACGGGTCGCGCGATTGTAACGCGCTATCGACGAACGCACCCTCGTGCTCTGGCGCGCGCTCCATTGGAGCACGTCGCCAGGGGCCAATTCGAATCGCTGAGCGGGAGTCGCGTCGTCATGGATGTCAGGTTAGTGGCAGCAGGTCGATCGCAACAAGCTTTGCGTCGGAATAAGGCAAAAGACTCCCCGAACAGGTAGTCCGGCGGCAGTACGCACTGCGGGCACCGATCGTCCTCTACAGTGTATGAAATCGACTTCCATTCCCTGTAGCTTTCCTGCATGCCGAACTCGATGAGCTCTTCGACCAGCCATTGGCGCGCGCTCGCGTGCGCACTCTCGCTCTGCGCAGTCGCGCTGCCCGCGCAGAAGACCAAACCGACGCGCGGCGCAACGCCTCCGGCCGCGGCGCCGATTCCCGCGGTGCTCACACAGCGCGCGAAGCTCGAGAAGATCATTCATCAAAAGGTGCTGTCGAACGGCCTCGAGGTGATCGTCGTCGAGAATCACGGCGTGCCGCTGGCGACCGTCGAGATGGATGTGCGCAACGGCTCGTTCACACAGACGCACGAATACGAAGGGCTCGCACATCTGTACGAGCACATGTTCTTCAAGAGCAACAAGGACTATCCGGAGCCCGAGCAGTTCATCGATCGCGCAGCGGAGCTGGGCGCGGTGTTCAACGGGCAGACGCAGGAAGAGGTGGTGAACTACTACCTCACCGTTCCCGCGGACAGCCTCGTTGGCGGCATGCGCTTCCTCGCCTCCGCGTTTCGGTCTCCGCTCTTCCGCGAAGACGAGCTCGCGCCCGAGCGCGAAGTGGTGCTCGGCGAATACGATCGCCAGGAATCCAGCCCGTACTTCAAGCTCGATGAGCAAATGGGCCATGCGCTCTACACCACCGAGTGGAGTCGCAAGAACAAGATCGGCGACCGCGATATCGTGCGCACGACGACGCCCGAGAAGATGCGGACCATCCAGCATCGCTACTACGTGCCGAACAACGCGGCGCTGATCGTCGCAGGCGATGTATCGCCCGACTCGGTGTTCCG